>NZ_JACOFQ010000016.1:0-181898 GCF_019455395.1 Bradyrhizobium sp. BR 10261 | reverse complement strand
TGGGCCAGAACGAGGCATTCCTTGGCGATCTCGAACAGATAGCGGTCCTTGATCCGGGCCTTGAAGCCGAAGCGCGGCACATCGTCGCGCAGGGCCTGGCGCTCATGTGCGGTCCAGTGCTTCACCAAATCCCAGGCCGCATCGAGCGACGCACCGTCATAGAGCAGCCCGACCCAGAACGCCGGCAGTGCCGGCAGCCGACCCCATGGGCCACCGTCGGAGCCGCGCATCTCGAGATAACGCTTCAGCCGCACCTCGGGAAAGATCGTCGAGAGATGATTGGCCCAGTCCGACAACGTCGGACGCTCGCCGGGAAGGTTGTTGTTGCGGCCCTCGAAGAAGGCTCGGAACGAGGAGCCCGACACGTCGATATATTCCTCGCCGCGCTTGACGAAATACATGGGCACATCGAGCGCGTAGTCGACATAGCGCTCGAAACCCATGCCGTCCTCGAACGCCCACGGCATCATGCCTGACCGCGCATTGTCGGTATCGCGCCAGATCTCGGAGCGGAAAGACAGGAAGCCGTTCGGCTTGCCCTCGGTGAACGGCGAATTGGCGAACAGCGCGGTCGCAACCGGCTGCAGCGCCAGCGAGACGCGCAGCTTCTTGACCATGTCGGCTTCCGAGCAGAAGTCGAGATTGGTCTGCACCGTGCAGGTCCGGTACATCATGTCGAGGCCGTATTGACCGACCTTCGGCATGTAATTGGTCATGATCTTGTAGCGGCCCTTGGGCATCACAGGGATGTCGGCGCGAGACCAGGATGGCGTCATGCCGAGCCCAAGGAAGCCGATACCGAGCGGGGCAGCGATCTCGCGCACCTGCGCCAGGTGCGCCATCAGCTCGCTCTGGGTCTGGTGCACGTTCTCGACCGGCGCACCTGACAGCTCGAACTGGCCGCCGGGCTCCAGCGAGATCGCGCCGCCGCCGGTGACGTCGTAGAGCCCGATGATGTTGCCCTTCTCCATGATCGGCTCCCAGCCGAGCAGGAGCTTCATGCCTTCGAGCAGCGCACCGATGCCGCGCGCGCCTTCGTACGGCACGGGACGATGGCCTTCGAGCGTGAACGGCGTCTTCTCGTGCTCGGTGCCGATGCGGAATTCGGACGGGTGCTTGCAGCCGGCCTCGAACCACGCAACGAGTTCGTTGCGTGATTGCAGCGGCGTCATATCGATCTGGTCTCGCGCCATATCAAACTCTAATCAAAAGGGCGCTTCGATCGAAGGCGCGCGGGTGACGGGATGGTCCGCGGACCCCTTGGGGTGCACGGACGAGCTGGTTTGCCGCGCGGTCATCGCGACGGCGTGGTTTCGTTGACGTTGACGACGGGCAGCTTCATCTCGCCGCACGAGCATCCCAGCCGGTCGAGCAGACCGCTGAGCTTGACGGCATCGGCGTCGGAGAGCTTCGAGCCGACGTATTTCTCGATCGCAGCCGAATAGGCGCCCCACATCCGCTTCTGCAATTCGCGGCCGGCCTCCGTGATCTCGACGAACTGGCCGCGCTTGTCGATCTTGCATTCACGCCGGGAGGCGAGCCCCTCGTCGACCAGGCGGTCGATCAGCCGCGAGGTGGAGTATTGCGGGATCAGCATCTGCCGCTCGAGCTCCACCGGCCGCAACTCGCCACTCGGCGCGCGCGACAATTCGAGCAGCGCGTCGTACCACGCCAGTGGCGGGAACCCGGCCTTCTTCAGGTCCTGCTCCACGCAGTCCAGCACACGGCTCTGCACCCGCATCAGGCGGATCCAGGCACTGGTTGCCTCGGTTGATGGTTTGCGCTTCATGGTCTCGCTCAAGCTCGTCGTCCGCTTCTTACCCCACTCGATGCACCTGCATCAATCTTGACTATTGCATGCAGGTGCATGTAGGCGTTCTTTCGCCCCTACCAAGCCTCAAGAGGAGGAAATTCCATGAAACTGTATTACGCGCCCGGCGCCTGCTCGCTGTCGCCCCATATCGCGCTTCTGGAGGCCGACCTGCCCTATGAGCTGGTCAAGGTCGATATCCGGGCCAAGAAGCTCGAGAACGGTGAAGACTATCTGAAGGTCAATCCCAAGGGTCAGGTCCCCGCGCTGGGCCTCGATAACGGTGAGATCGTGACCGAAGGCCCGGTCATTGTCCAGATGATCGCCGACAAGGTTCCGGCCAAGGCGCTGGCGCCCGCCCGCGACAGCTCCGAACGCTACAAGCTGCTCGAATGGCTGAACTTCGTCACCTCCGAGGTGCACAAGAGCTTTAGCCCCATGTTCTCGCCGGTGCTGAACGACGAGGCCAAGGCATTCTTCAAGGACCGCGTCATGGGCAAGCTGAAGCACATCGACAGCCAGCTCGCCGGCCGTGACTACCTCATGGGCAAGCAGTTCTCGGTGGCCGACGGCTATCTCTTCACCATGCTGACCTGGGCCGAGCGACTGAAGTTCGACCTCTCGGCGATGCCGAACCTCTCCGCCTACAAGGCCCGCGTCGCCGCGCGGCCGAAGGTGCAGGAGGCGCTGACCAAGGAAGGGCTGGCGCAGGCGAAGTGAGCCCGCACAGGATGCGAACACGCGAAAGGCCGGATCGACGATCCGGCCTTTTTGTTTCTTCGTAGCCCGGATGGAGCGAGCGCAATCCGGGAGGGCTTTCGCGACTGACAAACTCTTCCCGGATTTCGCTGCGCTTCATCCGGGCTATGAGTGCCTTAAGCCGCCGCCTTCTTTGGCGCGAAACGGCCGTAGAAGGTCTCGCCCTTCGCCGCCATCTCTTCGAGCAGCTTGGGTGGCGTGAAGCGCGAGCCGTATTTCGCCTCGAGCTTGTGGCAGAGCTCGACGAACTTCTTCGTGCCCATGAAGTCGATATAGGACAGCGTGCCGCCGGTGAACGGCGCGAAGCCGAAGCCGAGGATCGAACCGACATCCGCCTCGCGCGGATCGGTGATGACGTGATCCTCGACGGTGCGCGCCGCCTCGACCGCCTGCACCACCAGGAAGCGTTGCTTCAATTCCTCGACGTCGAGCGTGTCAGGATCGAGCTGCTTCGGCTGCAGCGCGGAGAGACCCGGCCACAGGCTCTTCTGACCCTTGCCCTCGGGATAGTCGTAGAAGCCCTTCTTGTTCTTGCGGCCGAGGCGGCCCTGCTTCTCGACCATCTCGACCATCAGCTTCTTCTGATCAGGGTTGATGGCGTTGGGACCGAGATCGGCTTCGGTGGCCTTCATGATCTTGAGGCCGAGATCGAGCGCGACCTCGTCGGAGAGCGAGAGCGGGCCGACCGGCATGCCGGCCATCTTGGCGCAGTTCTCGATCATCGCCGGCGGCACGCCTTCGAGGAACATCTCGTTGCCTTCGGCGACGTAGCGGCCGACGCAGCGATTGGCGAAGAAGCCTCTGGAATCGTTCACCACGATCGGCGTCTTGCCGATCTGGCGGACATAGTCGAGCGCGGTCGCGAGCGCGAGATCGCCGGTGTTCTTGCCCTTGATGATCTCGACCAGCATCATCTTCTCGACCGGCGAGAAGAAGTGAATGCCGACGAATTTGCCCTGGTCCTTGAAGTTCTCGGCCAGGGACGTGATCGGCAGGGTCGAGGTGTTCGAGGCAAAGATCACGTCAGGCTTGAGATAGTCCTGCGCCTTGGCAAAGGTGTCGGCCTTGACCTTGCGGTCCTCGAACACGGCCTCGATGACCAGATCGACGTCCTTCAGGGCCGCGTAGTCCGCGGTCGGCGTGATGCGCGCCAGCAGCTTCTCGGCATCATCAGGCTTGGCGCGGCCCTTCTTGATCTGGTCCTCGATCACCTTCTGTGCATGGGCCTTGCCTTTGTCGGCACTCTCCTGGTCGCGATCGATCAGGACGACGTCGAGCCCGGCGCGGGCCGAGACGTAGCCGACGCTGGCGCCCATGAAGCCGGCGCCGATGACGGCGATCTTCTTCACCTTGGTCGGGGCTACGTCCTTCGGACGGCGCGCGCCCTTGTTGAGCTCCTGCATCGACAGGAACAGGCTGCGGATCATCGCGGCCGCTTCCTTGGAGCGCAGCACCGAGGTGAAGTAGCGCGACTCGACGCGAAGCGCCGCGTCGATCGGCAGCTGCAGGCCTTCATAGACGCAGCTCATGATCGCGCGCGCGGCCGGATAGTTGTCGTAGGTCTCGCGGCGATAGATCGCGTTGCCGGCCGGGAACATCATCATGCCGGCCTTGGAAAACACCGGGCCGCCGGGCAGCTTGAAGCCCTTCTCGTCCCAGGGCGCGACGGCCTTGCCGCCGCCCTTGATCCAGTCCTTCGCGGCCTTGATGAGATCGGCGGCGGGGACGATGGCATGAATGAGGTTGAGCTGCTTCGCCTTGTCGATGGTAACGGGATCGCCCTTGAGCAGGATCGTCATGGCGTCCTGCGGCGGCACCAGCCGCGGCACGCGCTGCGTGCCGCCAGCACCGGGGAACAGGCCGACCTTGACCTCGGGCAGGCCGAGACGCGTCTTGGGATTCTCCGCGGCCACGCGATAGTGGCAGCACAGCGTGATCTCGAAGCCACCGCCGAGCGCGAGGCCGTTGATCGCCGCCGCCCAGGGCTTGCCTGACGTTTCGATCGAGCGCAGCACCTGCGAGAAGCGACGGCTCTGGTCGAACAGCATCTGGTTCGCCGCGGTCTCGCCCTGCTCCTTGAGGACTTTTGCGTAGGCCTGGTTCATGCCTTCGAGCATGGACAGGTCGGCGCCGGCGCAGAACGCCTCCTTGGCGGAGGTGATGACGACGCCCTTCACTGCGGCGTCAGCGGTCGTCTCCTTGACGATCGCTTCGAGCTCACTGGTCGAGGTCTCGTCGAGCACGTTCATCGAACGGCCGGGAATGTCCCAGGTGACGAGCGCGATGCCGTCGGTATCGGTCTCAACCCTAAAGTTCTTGTAAGCCATGTTGGTTGCTCCTCGTGCCGCAGCCGAATGCAGGCGCGGCGGTTGACTGTGATCTCGTAGGGTGGGCAAAGGCGCTCTTGCGCCGTGCCCACCGTCTTTCTCCGATCGCAACAGGTGGTGGGCACGCTTCACTTTGCCCACCCTACGGCAGCTCGTTACACCCGCTCGATGATGGTCGCCGTGCCCATGCCGCCGCCGATGCACAGCGTGACCAGGGCGGTGGATTTGTTGGTGCGCTCGAGCTCGTCGAGCACAGTGCCGAGAATCATCGCACCGGTGGCGCCAAGCGGATGGCCGAGCGCGATGGCGCCGCCATTGACGTTGATCTTGGCGTTATCGATGTCGAAGGCCTGGATGTAGCGCAGCACGACCGAGGCGAAGGCCTCGTTGAGCTCGAACAGGTCGATATCAGACTTCTTCATGCCGGAGCGTGCGAACAGCTTTTCGGTGACGTCGACCGGACCGGTCAGCATCATCGCCGGCTCCGAGCCGATATTCGCGAACGCGCGGATCTTTGCACGTGGCTTCATGCCGTATTTGGCACCCGCTTCCTTGCTGCCGAGCAGGACGGCACCGGCACCGTCGACGATGCCGGAGGAATTGCCGGCGTGGTGCACGTAATTGACGCGCTCGATCTCCGGGTGCGACTGCACCGCGACGCCGTCAAAGCCGCCCATCTGCGCCATCATCGTGAACGACGGCTGCAGCTGCGCCAGCGATTGCATCGTCGTCGAGGGACGCATGTGCTCGTCCTTGGCAAGGATGGTGAGGCCGTTGATGTCCTTCACCGGCACCACCGATTTGTTGAAGCGGCCCTCGTCCCAGGCCTTGGCCGCGCGCTGCTGGCTCTGCACGGCGTAGGCATCGACGTCGTCGCGCGAGAAGCCGTATTTGGTGGCGATCAGATCGGCCGAGACGCCCTGCGGCATGAAATAGGCCGGCACGGCCATCGAGGGATCCATCGGCCAGGCGCCGCCGGAGGCACCGATGCCGACGCGGCTCATGGATTCGGCGCCGCCGCCGATCACCAGCTCATGCTGGCCGCTCATCACCTGCGCGGCCGCGAAGTTCACGGCATCGAGGCCGGAGGCGCAGAAGCGGCTGATCTGCACGCCGGGGACGGCTTCGCCGAGACCGGCCTTGAGCGCGGCAAAGCGCGCGATGTCGGAGCCGGCTTCGCCGACCGGATCGACCACGCCGAGCACGACGTCGTCGACGGAATCTTCCGGCAAATTGTTGCGGTCCTTGAGCGCCTTCAGCGGCACCGTGGCGAGCGCGAGCGCGGTGACTTCGTGCAGCGCGCCGTCCGCCTTGCCGCGGCCGCGGGGGGTGCGAACGTGATCGTAGATGAATGCCTCAGGCATGACGCCCTCCTGATCTGTTGTTCGAATTTGATGCGCGGAAATCAGAACGCTTCCGCCGGCAATTCCATGATGGTGGCGCAGCCGGACTGGATCCGCGCGAGATTGGCCGCGGTCTCCGGCAGCATCCGCTCCATGAAGAAGCGGCCGGTGACGAGCTTGGTCGAGAGATAAGGCGTCGCGCCGCCCTCGGCAATCTTGGCCAGCGTGACCTTCGCCATCTTCGCCCACATGTAGCCGAGCGCGACGAATCCGAACAGATGCAAATAGTCGGTTGCGGCGGCTCCCGCATTATCAGGCTTCATCATCGCGTTCTGCATCAGCCAGGTGGTGGCCTGCTGGAGATGGCCGAGCGAGGTCGAGAGCGGGGTGATGAAGGGCTTCAGCGCCTCGTCGCCGCCGTTCTCCTTGGCGAAGGCCATGACCTCGCCGAAGAAGGCCATGATGGCGCGGCCGCCGTCGCGCGGCAGCTTGCGGCCGACCAGGTCGAGCGCCTGGATGCCGTTGGCGCCTTCATAGATCATGGCGATGCGCGCATCGCGCACGAACTGCTCCATGCCCTGCTCGGCGATGTAGCCGTGGCCGCCATACATCTGCTGCGCCTGCACCGCATTGGCGAAGCCGTAGTCGGTGAGAAAGCCCTTCAGCACAGGGGTCATCAGCCCCATGTGATCGTCGGCGGCCTGGCGGTCCTTCGGGTCCTCCGAGCGGTGGGCGACGTCGCTCTTCAGCGCGGTCCACATCACGAAGGCGCGGGCGGCCTCGTTGAAGGCGCGGATCGAGAGCAGCGTGCGGCGCACGTCGGGATGCACGATGATCGGGTCGGCCGGCTTGTCCGGCGCCTTCACGCCGGTGAGCGCGCGGCCCTGGATGCGCTCGCGCGCATAGGCCACCGCGTTCTGATAGGCGACCTCGGACTGCGCGAGGCCCTGCACGGCGACGCCGAGCCGGGCCTCGTTCATCATCACGAACATGCCCTGCATGCCCTTGTTCTCCTCGCCGATCAGCCAGCCGGTGGCGTTGTCGTAGTTCATCACGCAGGTCGAGTTGCCGTGGATGCCCATCTTGTGCTCGATCGAGCCGCAGACGACGCCGTTGCGGGCACCGACCGAGCCATCCGGGTTCACCAGGAACTTGGGCACCACGAACAGCGACACGCCCTTGATGCCGGCGGGCGCGCCCTCGATGCGGGCCAGCACGAGATGGATGATGTTGGAGGCAAGATCGTGCTCGCCGGCCGAGATGAAGATCTTGGTGCCTGATATCTTGAAGGAGCCGTCGGCCTGGCGCACCGCCTTGGTGCGGAGCATGCCCAGATCGGTGCCGCAATGCGGCTCGGTGAGATTCATGGTGCCGGTCCACTCGCCGGCGATCATCTTCGGCACGTAGGTCTGCTTCTGCTCCGGCGAACCATGCACCAGCAGCGCGGCGGTCGCGCCCATGGTGAGGCCGCCATACATCGAGAATGCCATGTTGGCGGAGATCTGGAATTCGTTGACGGCCTGGCTGAGCGTCACCGGCAGCCCCTGGCCGCCGAACTCGGTCGGCGCGGAGAGGCCGAGCCAGCCGCCTTCCGCCACTTGCTTGAACGCCTCCTTGAAGCCCTTCGGCGTCGTGACGCTGCCATCGTCAGCGCGCTTGCAGCCTTCGAGATCGCCGACGCGATTGAGCGGCTGCAGCACCTCTTCGGCGAGCTTGGCGGCTTCGCCCAGGATCGCCTCGCGCACGTCGCTCGAGGCATCGGAGAAGCCGGCGAGGTTGTCGTAGCGGTCGATCTGGAAGACGTCGTTGAGCAGGAAGTTCACGTCTTCGACGGGGGCTTTGTAGATCGGCATGGTGGTCTCCCGGCAGGCCTTGGAAAGTGATGATGCTGAATCAGGATTGGGCAGCGGCGAGCTGCTCCGCCATCAGGCGGTGCAGCATGTTGATGGCCTTGAGCGGACGCACCATCACCTTGAAATGGGTGATGCGTCCTTCGCTATCGAAGCTGATGATGTCGACGCCGTTGATCTCGATGCCGTCGATCATGGTCTTGAATTCGAGCACGGCGCCATTGGCGCTGCGCCATTCGCCGACATAGCTGAAGCCGGGACCGCCGAGCACCTTCTCGGCACTGGCGAGGTATTTGAAGGTGATGTCGCGCCCGCGCTGCGGGGTGTGCACCACAGGGCTTTCGAACACCGCGTCAGGATGCAGCAGCTCCCACAACGCCTTGGTGTCGTGGGACCTCATGTAGGCGTACCAGGAGTCGAGGCCGGTCATTGTCAGGTGCCTCCCAAAAGGCTTTGGCAAAAACGCGAAAACAACCCCATGCACAGTAGCGCCAGGGGTCGCTTGTCCGGGGGTCTGGAGCCCCACCTCATATGCACATTGACGCATATGCGCCAATGCGCATAAAGTCAAGCTGGTTGGTCAAGGATACTGGGAGGCTGGTCACATGGCGCTGGGCGACGCGATCCTCGCATGCCTGACGGAACGTCCGATGACGGGCTATGAGCTCGCCAAGACGTTCGATTCCTCGATCGGCTTCTTCTGGAAGGCCGACCACCAGCAAATCTACCGCGAGCTCTCCAAGCTGCGCGACCGCGGCTACATCCAGGGCCGCGAGGTCGTGCAGACGGGCAAGCCCAACAAGCTCATCTATACGCTGACTCCGGAGGGCCGAACAGCGCTGCGGCACTGGGCCGCGCGGCCGAGCACCCCGCCCTCGATCAAGGACGACCTCCTGGTCCGGCTGCATGCGCTCGACAGCATCGACATCGAGCCGATCCGCACCGATCTGATGGACCGGCTGGAGCACCACCGCGACCGGCACGCCAATTACGAGCGCATCCTGAAGAAGCGTTTTCCCGACGGGACGGCGGAGGGCCGGCTCGACCTCGGCAATTTGCTGCTGCTTCGCCTCGGCGCGCGGCACGAGCAGATGGTGGCCGATTTCTGCGAAGAGGCGCTCGAGGCGCTGTCGGCGATGTCAGGCAAGGACAAGGGAATGGGCACCGTGGTGCCGCTGGAGGATGGCAAGCGGGAGAAGAGCTGAGGGCGCCGACGGCTAGGTCAGGGCGCTTACTCATAGGACCCGGGAGCGGTCCTCATCCACGGCGGTGCATCACCGGACCCATAGACTGGTCGATTTCTGCGCTCTGCTGATCCGATTGCGACAAGCGCTCACTCGAAATGGACGGCGAGCCAGACCGTTGGCTCTTGCGGCTCCGTCCACTCGACGCGATGGCGTGTCCTTGCAGGGATGAAAACGTAATCCCCCACGCCCAGCGATCGCGCGGCGAGCTCATGTTCGAACTGCAATGTGGCGCGCCCTTTCAGCACGATCACCCACTCGTTCCACGCCTGATCATACCAGAAGCCCGGCGGACTAGTTTGCCCCTGCGATATAATGCGCTCTATCTTCAAGCCAGGCCGCGCGAGGATTTCGCTGAACGCCTCTTCTCCTATGTTGGCGGCCGAAACATCCGCCACATCCGCGAACAGATTGCTTGGCTGGATTGTCATCGATATTCCCACGCGTCTGCAGAGCCGAATTACCTACAAGCCCACGTAGCGTCCCATTCAGGTCCGTTCAACGGAGCATAGCGGACTGGATTCGCTCACGTTGAGTTCTTCGCATTTTGACCCCAAGGCGGACTTTCATTAGCTGGTCCGGCGCCCGCCTGCTCCGAAATTGTCGAGCTTTTGCTGCTTGGCAAACAACGGCGAACGACCCCCAGAGCGCGCCGCTAATCCTCGTCTTTCCGCTGGTCGGTCTCGGTCTCTGCCAGAAGCCAGAAATCGAAGTCACGCCCCGTAGGGCGTCCAGCCTGTTCCCATAGTTCAAATGCGCGCGCCCTGATCCTACGTCGCCGTGACGAGTGGAATAGCCTCTGCTTCAAATCATCAGCGAACCGCCTCAACCGACTTGCGGTTGACTGGTCGAGCGTGGTCGCCGCTATCCGGGTGGCAAGTTCGATCTGATGTTCAAGTCTCTCGCGGTCCTCCATGGCACCGCTCCGCCTTTCGGCGGTACTACTCCGGAGGCGGGCGATTATTTCCCCGGAAAGCTCCCCCGCGTTCGGCGCAGCGCGGACGATCGTCCGGTAAGTTCACTTCTGCACTCACGGGGCCTTAACCCACTCCGGAGCATCCGCTGTACGCTGTGCCAAAAGGGGCCTAGCGTTGCGCATCATCCCTCAGTGAGCCCGTCCTTGCAGGGAAACTCGCATGGAAGACATTAAGGCGCATTTGGAGAAGCTCAAAACGCAAATCGCGGAATGCGAGATGATCCGCGATTTGGCGACGAGCCGTGCGAAGCGCGAGACATTCGCCAAAATGGCGGAGCATTTCAAAGTGCTTGCCGAGCAGCTTGAAATGGTAGTCCGGACCGGCTCAATGAGCGCCTTCCTCTCTGACGACGCCCACCAGCCAACTCCGAAAGAGGAACCGGACCCGTAGTTCTCCGGCGGGGGCTAGGCTGCGAGGTCGAACGTCGCAATCAGAGCACGGACCTCATCCGCCAATTGGCGATAGTGCTCGCTCGCTCTCAAATAAAAGCCCCGATTGCTCTCATTTGCCGTCCTAGCAGTCCTTTGGCATTCAGCAGCAAGGCTCTCATAACGCTCTAACTTGGCTTGAAAACCGCTCATCCCAGCTACCCAACTTTTTACAAAGGGAGCCGAACTTATTCGCGGATTTATGATGCGGCAAGAGGGTTGGACTATGCTGCATCGCAAATTCGAATGCCTTGCCTACCGCTCGAAACGGTCGCCGCTTCTACTGGCCTGTGAGGCCAGCGTCATTCTGCCGCGTGCAGACCTTGCTCCGTGGGCTCATAGCGAAAACCGCGCTTCACGAGCCAGCCACCTTCGACCATTCTCTGTGCCAAGGGCAGGGAGCACACGGGCTGATTACCGCCGGGATGATGAAGACCGTCATTACGTTCGACGAGAAAACCATAGACACGCGCGAGCCGCAGGGGCTTGAGCATTCCGGGAAATAGAACGACTGGCTCGTCCTTCATGTCTCAGCCAAGTGGCTGGACCGGCAGTCGTTCCCAAATATTCGTACATGGCAGGCGCTGGCAGTAGCGAGCCCTGCCGACTCAAGGTGGACTGCGCTACGTCTGCGCAGCGGGCGAGTTTGCGATATTCATCTCGCCCGGAGCGCAACCCGGCACACGCACGCAGATGGGCTGGGAAGTCGATTATATCTATACAACGGTGCGCGAGCTTCGTGCGCGGGGCGTCAAGTTCGACGAGTATGACCTGCCCGGTCTGAAGACGGTCGATGGGATAGCCGAAATAGCCGGGAATTACGCCAGCAAGGGTATCGGTGAACGAGGCGCGTGTTCCGCGACAGCGTAGGCAATCTTCTTGGGATCGGGCAGCCAGTTCGATCCTGACGCACCTCTGGGGCGCCGAGGTCTGCAGTTAGCCCATCGCTGTCCAGCGGAATGCTCGTTGGGACGTCGGCTGTCGGTTGTAGAGCGGAAACTGATTGCAGCGATCTGGACCGCCGATTTTGGACCCTGAGCGGACATCGGCCAACCGATTTTGGTGCGATGCGAAGCACAGCGAAATCGATCCGCGACGTGCGGGGCGCGGGTGCTTTGGTCGTATGGCCAACACCTCTGTTCTCACTTGAGCGACGACGCCTCGCCGACCTTGCGGCAGAGCATCGACTGCCGGCGGTCTTCTTCAGCAGGAACTTTGTCGAGGCTGGCGGCCTCATGTCCTACGGACCAAGTCTTCCCCATTTGAATCGGCGCCGCGATTTACGTAGGTAAGTCGGTTGGCATGAGAAACAGGACATCATGCTCGACGCCATTACCCCTGAAGCGGATACGTCAGGCCGCGGCTAACGAGGGGTTTTTACTGGCGCCATTCCATTGCATATGATTTGCTTGGGCTATGTGACGGAGGACACTTTCGTGGTTCACGCGCGCGTCGAGCGCCGGCTGGCAGCAATCCTGGCAGCTGACGTAGCCGGCTATTCACGGCTTATGGGCGATGACGAGGAAGGCACTCTTGCCGGATTGAAAGCGCACCGCCGGGAGCTGGTCGATCACAAGCTCAAGTCCCACCGCGGGCGTCTTATTAAAACGACTGGTGACGGAATGCTCGTGGAGTTTTCGAGCGCCGTTGAAGCAGTGAAGTGTGCTGTCGAAGTTCAGCGCGGGATGGTCACCAGGAACGCGAGTATTCCTCCCGATCGACGTATTGAATTCCGCGTAGGGATTAACGTCGGTGACATCATTGAAGATGAGGGCGATATTTTTGGAGACGGCGTCAACGTCGCCGCGCGGTTGGAAGGCATGGCGGTGCGGGGCGGCATCTGCATTTCCCGGCAGGTCCTTGATCAGATCGATGGCAAGCTAAAGCTTCCCTTTCGCGAGCTGGGCCGGCAGAACCTCAAGAACATCGCGCGACCGATCGAAGTCTATGCCATCGATCTGGGCAAGGGCGGCTCGCCCGCAGCGCGTGTCCTATCGGCAGCAAATCTCAAACAGACCATCCGCTATTGCAGGGCCATTGATGGAGTGCGGTTGGCCTATGCGAAGGTTGGAAGTGGACCAGGCTTATTGAGATCGGCGCATTGGCTTGGCCACCTCGAGTATGACTGGGATCTTCCGCTCTACCGTGATTTTCTGCTCGGGCTTGCATCTTCATTCACGCTCGTCCGTTACGATGCTCGCGGCAACGGCCTCTCGGACTGGGACGTCGGCGAGCTCTCGCTTGACGCATGGGTCAGGGACATGGAAAGCGTGGCCGACGCGGCCGGGCTCGACAAGTTTCCGCTTCTCGGGTTCTCGCAGGGCTGCGCCGTTTCGATTGCGTTTGCGGTCCGGCATCCGGAGCGCGTAACGCACCTGATCCTCTATGGTGGGTTTGCGGTCGGCGCCAATAACAATCCAAATCTTTCGGCCGCCGATCGGGAGCGGTTCGCGGCAATGAAAACACTGATGAAGCTGGGTTGGGGCGCGGATGAGCCGACCTTCCGGCAGCTCTTTACATCCTCGATGTTACCAAGCGCCACCAAAGAACAGGTCGACGCCTTCAATGAGCTTCAGCGTCTCAGCGCCTCGGCGGAGTGTGCGGTACGTTACCTCGAAACTGTAGCGAATTTCGACGTCCGGCCCCTCCTCAAGCAAATTAAGGCCCCTACGCTCGTGATGCATGTTCGAGACGACCGCAGGGTTCCAATCTCTTTGGGCCGAGATATGGCCGCGGAAATTCCGGGCGCAAGATTCGTCTCGCTGCCTGGCCAAAATCATATGTTGCTATCGCAGGATCCCGGCGCACCTATTTTCCAGGAGGAAGTGCGCAATTTTCTACTCTAGCACTTCGTGCGGCCGCGCGCGTGCTGCTTGATGCTCATTGGCGGCACGGGAATGTCGCCCTTTGGCCCCTGGCTGACCTCAGCCGGGAGCGCGCCGACGTCTGCTTCCGCAAGATCACCCGACCGAGGGCATGCGGCCGCCAAGAGCCAGTTGACCCCGGGTGGACAAAGCAGTCACATATCATCACCCCACGCAGGGAGGTTGCAATGAGCGATGCCGTTGCAAGTGGTCGCCGGGCTCTTATTACTGGCGCATCGTCCGGAATAGGGATGGTGTACGCGGAACGACTGGCGCGTGAAGGCTATGATCTCATTCTGGTGGCGCGTCGGCGCGACCGACTTGTTGATCTGGCGGAGAAACTGAAGAGAGGAAACGGCATAGCTGCCGAGGTCGTTTGCGCCGATCTGACAGACAAGCAGGCTTTGGCTAGAGTCGAGACGCTGGCCGGTGGCGACGAAGCGCTCAGCTTGCTGATCAACAATGCAGGCTTTGCGGGTTATCGGCCGTTTGTGTCAAACGATCCTGAGGTCATTGACGATCTAGTCGACATTCATGTGCGAGCGGTTGCGCGGCTTTCGCGAGCGGCTCTGCCGGGGATGGTTCGACGACGCAAAGGTGCGATCATTAATGTGGCGTCCCTGCTTGCCATCAGCGCTGTGCTGCCGCCAGACCCGCTGCCATCGCGCGCGACCTACGCTGGCGCAAAGGCCTTTATTTTGGCCTTTACTCAGGCGCTGGCAGGCGAGCTGGAAGGCACCGGAGTCGATGTCCAGGCTTGTCTGCCGGGCCGGGTCAGCACTGAATTTCATGTCGCGCACGGCATCGACACCAGCAAACTTCCCCCTGCGATGACGGCCGAAGACGTCGTCACCGCTTCGCTATCGGCACTTTCGCGCCGAGAGGTCGTTTGTATTCCTGCACTTGCTAATCCCGCCTTGTTCAGCGAACTTACGGACGCGCAGATCAAAGTGTTTCGCAACAGCGCAATGCAACCGACTCTCGCAGAGCGGTACATGACTTGAACCGAAACAGCTGGACTGGATCAAGTCGGGTTTTGGCCAAAGCTGACGTAGATCGATTTCCGCTGCTCGGTCGCTTCTAGAGGCAGAGCGGACGTGGCGGATTTGATGAGTACACGCCTGGATCGGTGAAGGCTTAACGAGCGATCTGATCGGGATGAAGCGTCAGCGCGCTCAGGTCCTCATCGCGTCGACAAGGCGCGCCTGGCGATTTCGGCGAACTGTTCGGCTGCGGGCGAGAGTGTAAAGTCGGCCCGGCTGAGCAGCGAGACATGCCGTTTGACGATCGGCTGGCTCAGTGCAACGGCCGCAAGGGTAGGAAACTGCGCCTTGGGCAGCATATGCGCCGGCAGAATGCTGATTCCGGCACCCTCCGCGGTCAATGCCAGGGCAGTCGTAATGAGCGAGACTTCAAGGGCCGGCTTGAGCTCCTGGCCCGTCTGCGCCAAGGCTTCGTCGATCTGGGTCCGGATTCGCGTTCCGCGGCGCATGGTGATCAGGTCGGAGGTGGCGAGCTCCTCCCAGGTCAGGCGCCGACGCTTCTCGAACCGGCCGTTCTTGATTCCGATCGCCGAGAGCGGGCTTTCCATCAGCGTTTCGATCCGCGCCTCCGAGGTGCCATCGTCCTCGAAGCTGCCGATACCGAAGTCGGCGTGGCCGGCCATGACGAACGGCAGCAGCTCGTCCGGAGCGACATCGAACAGATCGATCCTGACCTCGGGAAAACGGGACCGAAATCTGGCCAGGATGCGCGGCAGCAGGGCCGAGGCCACGCCGGCGGAGACCGCGAGCGCGATCCGCCCCGACCTGACTTCGACGAGGTCGCGCATATGCTGCGCTAATCCTCGTGCGCTCGACAGGATTCGTTCCGCCGCGGGGATCGCTTCCCTGCACGCAGCCGTCGGGTGCAGTGCGCGCGTCGTCCGATCGAACATCTTGACCTGGAAGTTCTCCTCGATCTGCCGGATGAGGAGGCTGATCGCCGACTGCGTGACGCGCAGCTCGGCCGCCGCCTTCGTGATGCTGCCGAGGCGATAGACCAGGACCAGCGCCTCGAGCTGCCGCATGGTCGGATTCATAAGCCAGCCTCATGAATTTATGAGAATTTTGTGGCTAATCGAAAGAGTTGGGGTGTGCAAGATAATTCTGACCAAGATCGCGCCATGCCAAGCGGCTGATATCGTCGGAAAAGCGAAATACAGGGGGAGGGAGATTTGGCGCAGACGATCAACATCGGCCGTTACATCGACGACCGTCCGCTTTCGGCCTTCCAGGTCCGCGTGATCTGCTTGTGTGCCCTCGTGATCGGGCTCGACGGCTTCGATGCCCAGGCGCTCGGCTTCGTCGCGCCGGCGCTCAGCAAGGACCTGCATCTGGCGCCCGGCGCGCTTGGTCCTGTCTTCGGCGCGTCGTTGTTCGGCGTGATGATCGGCTCGCTGCTGTTCGGCGCGCTGGCCGACTATTTCGGCCGCAAATGGCTGGTGATTGCGGGCGTGGTCGTCTTTGCGCTTGGCTCGCTGGCCACCAGCAGGGCCGGAAGCGTTCAAGACCTGGTGGTGCTGCGCTTCCTGACCGGCCTCGGTCTTGGTGGCGTCCTGCCGAATGCGATCGCGCTGACCGGCGAGTATTCACCGCAGCGCCGCCGGACGCTGCTGATCATGCTGATGTTCATGACGGTGTCGCTGGGATCGGCGATCGGCGGTTCGGTCGCGGCCAGGCTGATTTCGGCTTACGGCTGGCAGGGCATCTTCGTGATCGGTGGCGTGCTTCCGCTGCTGCTCTGCCCGGTCCTGATTGTATGGCTCCCGGAATCGGTGTCGCTGCTGGCGCTCGACGAGCGCAACGATGGCCGCGTCCGCTCACTGCTGGGGCAGATCGACCCGTCGGCAAAGTTCGCGGATGACGCACGCTTCACCGTGATCGAGGAAAGCGGCAAGGGATTCCTGTTGCCGCAGCTCTTCGCCAACCGGCGGCTCGTCCCGACATTGCTGTTGTGGATCATGTTCTTCATGAACATGCTCGACATCTACTTCCTCAACAGCTGGCTGCCGACGCTGACGCATGGCGTCGGCCTCGACGTCGAGGCCGCGATCGCCGTCGGCATCGCGTTCCAGCTCGGCGGAATGGTCGGCACGGTCGCGCTCGGATTGCTGATCGAGCGGCTCGGCTTCCATCGTGTCCTGTTCCTGACCTATGTCGCCGGCTTCGTCTCGATCGTGACCATCGGATTTGCCGGAGCCGTGCTGCCGATCCTGGTGCCGGCGGTCTTCATTGCAGGCGTCGCGGTCATCGGCGGCCAGATCGGCTGCAACGCCTATGCGGCGCGGCTCTATCCGACCTATATCCGCGCCACCGGGATCGGCTGGGCGCTCGGCATCGGCCGTTTAGGCTCGATTCTCGGCGTGACTGTCGGCGGACTGATGCTCGCCGCGCATTGGAGCGTCCCGTCGCTGTTCCAGACCAGCGCGGTGCCGCAGCTTTGCTCCGCGCTGGTGATCCTTGGCCTTGCCTTGCTCAGCATGCGCCGCGGCGGCGCGCTCAGCGACAAGGCCCGGCATGACGAGCTTTCGGTGGCGAAGCGCGCCTGAGCCAGGTCGAGAACACGCGAGAAGAAGATGACATGAACAACATCCAGACCCAGGTTCTGCAAACTCAGGTCCTGATCGTCGGCGCGGGGCCGGTCGGCTTGACCGCCGCCATGGATCTCGCCTCCCGCGGCATCGACGTCGTCGTCGCCGAAATCCGCTCGCCCGGCGAGCCACCGAACGTCAAATGCAACCACGTCTCGGCGCGCTCGATGGAGGTGTTCCGCCGCCTCGGCATCGTCCGCGAGGTGCGCGAAGGCGGACTGCCCGCCGACTTCCCGAACGACTGCGCCTATCGCACCGCCGTTGTCGGGCGCGAGCTGACGCGGATCCCGATTCCCTGCCGCGCCGATCGCTACACCGCGACCCGCGGCCCCGATACCGACTGGCCGACGCCCGAGCCGCCGCACCGGATCAACCAGATCTATCTCGAGCCGATCCTGTTCGCGGCCGCCGAGGCCTGGCCGGGAATCCGGATTCTCAATCGCGTTCAGGTCGAGCATTTCGAGCAGGGCGCAGACGGCGTTGTGGCGCGGGCGCAGGACCTCGACAATGACTGGACCATCACCATCGCCGCAGACTATCTGATCGGCTGCGACGGCGGCCGCTCGACCGTGCGCAGGCTGATCGGCTCGCGGCTATCAGGCACCGACGTCGTGCAGCGCGTGCAGTCCACCTATATCCAAGCTCCCGCGCTGAAGGATCTGATCACCCAGAAGCCGGCCTGGATGACCATGTCGCTCAATCCACGCCGCTGCGGCACGACTGTTTCGATCGACGGCCGCGACTTCTGGCTGATCCACAACCATCTCGCGCCCGACGAGCTCGAGTTCGACAGCGTCGATCGCGACTGGGCGCTGCGCACCATTCTCGGCGTCGATGATCGCTTCCAATATGACATCATCAGCAAGGAGGATTGGGTCGGTCGACGCCTGGTCGCCGATCGCTTCCGCGATCGCCGTGCGTTCATTTGCGGTGATGCGGCCCATCTATGGATTCCCTATGCCGGCTACGGCATGAACGCCGGCATCGCCGACGCCGTCGACCTCTGCTGGATCCTTGCGAGCGTGCTGCAGGGCTGGGCGAGCCCTGCGCTGCTCGACGCCTACGAGGCCGAGCGCCAGCCGATCACCGAGCAGGTGTCGCATTTCGCGATGAACCATGCCCTTGCCGTCATGGGGCAGCGACGCGCGGTGCCGCCCGAGGTCGAGATCGACGGCGAGGTGGGCGATGCCGCGCGCAGCAAGGTGGGCCAGGCCGCCTACGATCTCAACGTCCAGCAATATTGCTGCGCCGGCCTGAACTTCGGCTATTACTACGATCGGTCACCCATCATTGCCTATGACGGCGAGGCGCCGCCGCCCTACAGCATGGGCAGCTTCACAGCCTCGACCGTGCCGGGCGCCCGCGCGCCGCATGTCTGGCTGACTGACGGACGTTCGCTGCTCGATGCGCTCGGTCCCGCCTATACGCTGGTGCGATTCGATCGAACCATCGATGCCGCACCGCTGGTGGACGCGGCGGCGCGTTCGGGCGTCCCCTTGACGGTGCTCGACGTCGATCGGGCCGGGGCAGGATTCGATTTTGCCGAGAATCTGCTGATGGTGCGCCCGGATACGCACATTGCCTGGCGCGGCATGGCGGCGCCGCTGGATCCTGATCGGCTGTTCGAGCGATTGCGTGGAGCAGCTTCCGACCCGGCCAGTCGTGAGCACGATTCGGCGGGAGAAGCAGCGGCTGCTCACATTGCTTGATCGGAAGCGCGAATTTTTCAGAGGGGGGACTCAATGCGTAAAGGGACGATGGCTGCGATAGGAGCCGTTCTCATCTTGCTGGGTGGGATGCTGGCGCATTTCACTCAGACGACCAGTGGCATTCGTATCGAAGACGTGCGCTTCAAGGGCGCCGCGGGCAATACCATGAGCGCCCTGGTCTATATTCCGCGAAATGCAAGCGAGAAAAGCCCCGCGCCCGGCATTCTCGCGGTCCATGGTTACATCAACTCGCGCGAGACGCAGGACGGGTTTGCGATCGAGCTCGCCAGACGCGGCTATGTCGTCGTTGCACTGGACCAGACCGGCCACGGCTACAGTGATCCGCCTGCTTTCGCGCACGGCTTCGGCGGACCCGATGGCCTGGCCTATCTGCGTAGCCTGCCCTATGTCGACAAGGAGAACATCGGCCTTGAAGGGCACTCCATGGGCGGCTGGACGATTCTTGCCGCGGCTGCAGCGATGCCGGATGCCTACAAGTCGCTGGTGCTGGAAGGCTCGTCCACCGGAAAGCCTTTTGCAGCCGATGGCACGCCGACCTGGCCGCGCAACCTCGCCGTGGTGTTCTCGCAATACGACGAGTTCTCCGGGATCATGTGGGGCAGCGAGTATGCCAGGAATGTTCCTCGGTCGGAAAAGCTTGCTGCCGTGTTCGGTGCTGCGGCACCCATCGAGCCCGGCAGGATTTACGGCGACATCAGCAAAGGCACGGCGCGGGTTCTCTATACCCCGGCAATCACCCATCCGGCCGATCATTTCTCACACGAAGCCATCGGTGACAGCCTCGACTGGTTCAGCAAGACGCTCTCCGGCGGCACGCCGCTGCCGCCAGCCGATCAGATCTGGCTCCGCAAGGAGATCGGCACATTGATTGCCCTCATCGGATTCCTTGTTCTGCTGCTCGGCGCCTTCGACCTGCTGCTGACCTCTCCGGCCTTTGCTTCGCTTCGGACCGGGCCGGTCGATTCGGATGCGACGAGTGCTGTATTGCCAAAAGGCGGACGCTGGTGGGCCGTCTTCTGGATTTCTGCGCTGCTGCCTGCGATCACTTACTATCCCGCCTTTGCGATCGGAAATGCGTGGCTGCCGGCATCGCGCTTCCTCCCGCAGGCTTTCACGACAGAGATCGCGATCTGGGCGCTGCTCAACACGGTGATTACGTTGGCGCTGCTGCCGTTCGTGCCGAAGCGCGTCACGCGCAAGGATATTGCGGGGCCGGCGGTCTTGATCGCGCTGGCGACGGTCGCGGTCGGTGTCGTGACGGTCTGGCTTGCCGACCTCCTGTTCAAGATCGACTTTCGCTTCTGGGTCGTGGCGCTCAAATTGCCGAGTGCGACGCAATTGATGATCATGCTGATCTATCTGGTTCCCTTTACGCTCTTCTTCGTCGTCGCGCTGCGCGCGCTGCACGCCAATTTCAGCCGGCTCGATGCGCCGGCGATCGGTCACTATGTCACGACCATCCTGGTGCTCTCGCTCGGGATTTTCATTCTGATCGGCGGCCAATATCTGGCGATGTGGCTTGGCGGAAAATTGATCAATCCGTTCCCGGCCTCGCCCGTCATACCGCTCTCAACCATCATCGGCATTCAGTTCATCCCGCTCCTTGCCGCCATCGCCGTGATCTCGACCTTCACGTGGCGGCGTACCGGCACGTCACTGCCCGGAGCCCTGATCTGTGGCCTGCTGGTCACCTGGTACATCGTGGCCGGAACGGCGACCCAGGCAGCCATCTGATGACGACCTACAGCACCGCGCACTACTTCCTCGAGGCCCTCGTTGACCTCGGGGTCGACACCATCTTTGCCAATCTCGGCACCGACCACGTCTCGTTGATCGAGGAGATCGCGCGCTGGGACAAAGAGGGACGGCGGCATCCCGAAATCATCCTGTGTCCGCACGAGGTGGTCGCGGTTCACATGGCAGCCGGCTATGCGTTCGCAACAGGCCGCGGCCAGGCCGTATTCGTCCACGTCGATGCCGGCACCGCCAATGCGTGCATGGCGATCCAGAATCTGTTTCGCTATCGGCTGCCGGTCATGCTGTTGGCGGGCCGGGCTCCGTTCACCCTGCATGGCGAAATCACCGGATCGCGCGACACCTATGTCCACTTCGTGCAGGACAGTTTTGACCAGGCGAGCATCGTACGCCCATATGTGAAATGGGAATACACGCTTCCATCGGGCGTGGTCGTGAAGGAGGCGCTGGCACGTGCGGCGGCGTTCATGCACAGCGATCCACCGGGGCCGGTCTACATGATGCTGCCCCGCGAGACCCTCGCGGAGAGCTGGGACGCGCAGCAAATGCCCGCTTATCCGCCGGCGCGGTATGGCTCGGTCAAGGCCGGCGGGATCGAGCCGGCGCGGGCGCATGACGTGGCTGAAGCGCTGATGGCGGCCGAGAATCCGATCGCGCTGACCGCCTATCTCGGCCGCAATCCAGATGCCGTCGCGGTGCTCGAACGGCTGGCGCTTGCCTGCGGCATTCGCGTCGCCGAATTCAATCCGGTGACAGTGAACATTCCCCAGGACTCGGCGTGCTTCGCCGGTGGCGATCCGGCCGCTTTGGTCGCCCATGCCGACCTCGGCCTGCTCATCGATACCGACGTGCCCTTCGTCCCGCAGTCCGTGAAGGCCGCGGATGGGCTGCGCTGGATCCAGATCGACATCGATCCGCTCAAGGCCGATATCCCGATGTGGGGCTTTGCCACCGACCTGCGCATCGCCGGTGATTCGGCGATCATCCTGCAACAGGTGTTGGAGGTCGTCGAAGCACGCGCCGATGACGACTATCGCAGGAAAGTGCGTCGCCGGATCGAGAGCTGGGAGCCACTGCGCGAGGCCGGCGCGGCGAGGCGACGAGCCGCCGCCGCGGAAAGGGGCGAGCTTGCCGCGATCAATCCCGCCTTCCTTTTCTCGCGGCTGCAGGCCCACTTGTCGGAAGACGACGTCGTCCTCAACGAGGCCGTCCGCAACGCACCGGTCCTGCAGCAGCAGCTGCGTCGCACCAAGCCTCTGACCTATGTGGGTCTGGCCGGCGGCGGGCTCGGCTTCAGCGGCGGCATGGCGCTCGGACTGAAGCTGGCCAATCCGGCGCGCCGGATCGTGCAGGTCGTCGGCGACGGCGCTTTCCACTTCGCCGCGCCGGATTCCGTCTACGCCGTGTCGCAGCAATATCGGCTGCCGATCTTCACCGTCATTCTCGACAATGGCGGCTGGCAGGCCGTCAAGGCCGCAGTACAACGGGTTTATCCCGACGGAGAGGCGCAGCGGGCCGACGCGTTCCTGTCCAGGCTTCGGACCGGACGCCAGGACGAACAGCGGCATTTCATCGACATTGCCCGTGCCTTCGGCGCTCATGGCGAACGGGTGAGCGATCCGAACGGGCTTGATGAAGCAATCACCCGCTGTCTCCGCGCGGTCGACGCAGGATGCACCGCCGTCATGCATGTCGACCTCGTGCCGCTCTAGAAAAGGGGCCGAATGCAGCCGGGCGGGCGGCGCGGGTCTCGCCAAGCATCCAGCTGTCATCGCCCGGCTTTGACGCCGGGACCGCGCGGCTGGAACCGAGAAGCCGCGGCGTACTGGATGCCCCGCCTTCGCGGGGCATGACATCGGTTATTGGGTTGCCGGACGCGCCGCAACGCACCCCCGGTTCCCGCCGCCCAACTTTAAGACACCGGCGACGGCTTCCTTAACCCGTTATTTACCGTAACCGACAAAAGTCAGACTTCGAGGCAGACGACCCGCGCCGAATTCGATTGTCTTGCAAATTGTCTCGCAAACGGCACGCGTGGGGAGACTGGAGGCGTCGGGTGGGGCGCGGAGTCGGAACCGGACAGAGTCATGAATTCGCGCGTATCGTGGAGTGTTGACGGTATCGATCCATCCGTCAGGGAGCGGGCCGAAGCCGCTGCCCGCCGTGCCGGCATGTCACTCAACGATTGGCTGAACTCCACGCTCGGCGAGACGGCCCCGCCGAACTTTCGCAGCCCTTACGAGCAGCCGCGTCAGGATCAACGTCACGATCCGCGTTCGCAGCAGCAGGACATTCAGAGCCAAGGAATTGGTCAGGCGAGTCGCGAAGTCGCCGACATCCATCAGCGGCTCGACGCGATCACCCGGCAGATCGAACGGATTTCAAAACCCGCCGCGCCACGCCAAGACTCTTCCCGTGAAAGAGACGTCTCGCGCGAGCAGGGCGTGGCCCGCCAGCTCAACGATGCGATCTCGCGGCTCGATGCCCGCCTGTCGCAGATCTCGCGCCCGCAGCAACCGCAGCCGCAGCAGCCTCCGGCGCCACGCGCGACGCCTGCGCCGTCACCCGTTGAAACGCGCCATCGCCAGGCCGATGCGGTCGAGCGCGCGGCCACGCAGGTCTATCGCAACTCGCCGCCGCTGAGTCCCGCCTCGTTCGACGTCGCGGTCGCCGAGATCACCGCACGGCAGGGCGAGCTTGACGGATTCGCACCGCGGCAGGTGCCGCCGCGCGCCGCGCCGCCGATCGCTCCGTCTGCGCCTGTCTATGCTCCGCCGCCACCGCAGGCGGGGCCGGATTTCTCCGCGCTCGAGCGCCATCTGCTCAAGATCACGAGCCAGATCGAGTCGCTGCAGCGGCCTGACCATACCGAGCAGGCCATCAACGGCTTCCGCGCCGAGCTAGCCGAGATCCGCAACGTCATCACCGAGGCGATGCCGCGGCGCGCGATCGAATCGATCGAGAACGAGATCCGCTCGCTGCACCGCCGCATCGACGAGACCCGCTCCAACGGCACCGACGGCCAGGTGCTGTCAGGCATCGAGCGAGCCCTCTCCGACATCAAGCAGGTGCTGCGCACGCTGACGCCGGCCGAGCAGCTCACCGGCTACGACGAGGCGATCCGCAATCTCGGCGCCAAGCTCGACCTGATCCTGCGCGCCAATGACGATCCCTCGACGGTGCGGCAGCTCGAAGGCGCGATCTCGGCGCTGCGCGGCATCGTCTCCAACGTCGCCTCCAACGAAGCGCTGGCCCGCCTCTCCGAGGACGTGCAGCTGCTGTCATCCAAGGTCGATCAGCTCAATCGCGCCTCGGACCGCGGCGACAGCTTTGCGGTGCTGGAGCAGCGCATCGCCGCGCTCACGGCCGCGCTGGAAACGCGCGAGCGGCCGGCGCCTGCCGAGAGCACCGAACATCTGGAAGCCGCGATCCGCGCGCTGTCCGACCGCTTCGACCGCATGCAGGTCGGCAACGACTCCGCCTCGACCTTTGCGCATCTCGAGCAGCGCGTCTCTTATCTGCTGGAGCGGCTAGAGGCCGCCTCGGATCAGCGCGGCGGCAATTTCAGCCGTGTCGAGGACGGGCTGCACGACATCCTGCACCACCTCGAGCGGCAGCAGGCGACCTATGCCGCGCTGGCCGAGAGCCGCAATTCAGCGCCGCCGCCCGATTCCGGCATGGTCGATCTCGTCAGGCGCGAGCTGTCCGACATCCGCTTCAGCCAGGCCGAGACCAACCGCAGCACCCAGGATTCGCTGGAGGCCGTGCACAACACGCTCGGCCACGTCGTCGATCGCCTCGCCATGATCGAGGGCGATTTGCGCGCGGTGCGCGCCGCGCCGCCCGCGCCTGCGCCGATGCCGGTGGCCGCGCCATTGCCGATGCCGGCTCCCGTCGAATCGGCGCCGATGGCGCGCGAGCAATGGCAGCCGCAGCCGCCGCAACCGAAATACGATCCGAAGCCCGAGCTGCCCAATCCCGCCGGCCAGCCGCATGCGCATTCCGGCTTCGTCGCCGCGCCGCGCGAATTCCACGCCGCCGCCCCCTCCGCGCCGCCGCCGGTGCCGGTGGCGCAGCAAGCTACACCGCCTTTGCCACCGCGCGCGATCAGCGAGATCCTCGAGCCGCACACGGCGCCGGTGCGCGCCGCGATCGCGCCCGAACTGCCGCCGGATCATCCGCTCGAGCCGGGCACGCGTCCGGGCGCCCGCCCCGCCACGCCGTCCGAGCGCATTGCCGCGTCCGAAAGCGCGATCAGCGAAATCCCGGCTGCGCCCAAGGAGCCGGTATCGTCGTCGAGCTTCATCGCAGCCGCGCGCCGCGCCGCGCAGGCCGCCGCCGCGCAGCCACAGGAAAAGCCCGCCCGCGGCGTCAAGGCCGCAATCGCGGCGCGCAGCAAGGGCAAGGCTCAAGGCAAAGCCCAGGCCGCAGGTTCGGAAGGCGGCTCGACCATCACCTCGAAAATCCGCTCGCTGCTGGTCGGCGCCAGCGTGGTCGTGATCGTGCTCGGCACCTTCAAGATGGCGATGAACCTGCTCGACGGCGGCAGCCCGCCGCCGGCGCCGCAGGCGATGGAGAATACCAGCCAACAGGCACCGCAGGCGCCGTCGCCAGTCGAGAGCAAGCCGCCCGAGCAGGTCACCCCGTCGATGACCTCGCCGACGCCGATCGGCAAGCAGTCCCTGAACAATGCCACGCCGGCGGCGAGCTCCAGCAGCACGGCTTCGGTCGAAATTCCGCCCGCGCCCGCAGCAGCGCCACTTCCGCCCGCGGCGAACGGCGATGTCACCGGCGCGCTGTCGGGCACGAGCCGCGCCCGGCTCGGCGTGGTCCAGATCCCGCCGAGCGAGAAGCTGCCTGACGGCATCGCCGGTCCCGCTTTGCGCGTCGCTGCGATGAAGGGCGATGCGACCGCGGCCTACGAGATCGGCGTGCGCTTTGCCGAGGGCAAGGGCGTCGCTGCGAATTACGACGAAGCCGCCAAATGGTACGACCGCGCCTCGCAGGCCGGCGTGGTGCCCGCAACCTTCCGCCTCGGCACGCTTTATGAGAAGGGG
This sequence comes from Bradyrhizobium sp. BR 10261, assembly GCF_019455395.1. NCBI lineage: Bacteria > Pseudomonadati > Pseudomonadota > Alphaproteobacteria > Hyphomicrobiales > Nitrobacteraceae > Bradyrhizobium > Bradyrhizobium sp. BR 10261. The sequence goes on along the minus strand of NZ_JACOFQ010000016.1, from coordinate 156,123 downwards.
TTGGGCGTGAAGAAGGACGCCGACATCGCCCGCCGCTACTACACGCAAGCGGCCGAACGCGGCAACGCCAAGGCGATGCATAATCTCGCGGTGCTCGACGCCGACGGTGGCGGACGCGGCGCCAATTACAAGAGCGCGGCGCAGTGGTTCCGCAAAGCCGCCGACCGCGGCGTCGCCGACAGCCAGTTCAACCTCGGCATCCTCTATGCCCGCGGCATCGGCGTGGAGCAGAACCTCGCCGAATCCTACAAATGGTTCAGCCTGGCGGCCGCCCAGGGCGATGCCGATGCGGCCGGCAAGCGCGACGATGTCGCCAAGCGCCTCGACCCGCAATCACTCGCCGCCGCCAAGCTCGCGATCCAGACCTTCAGCGCCGAGCCGCAGCCCGACGACGCCGTCAACGTGGCGACGCCCGCCGGCGGCTGGGACAGCGCCCCGCAGGCGGCCACCAAGCCCGCGCCGAAGCCGGTCGCGACGAAGAAGACGGCGTCCGCGGCGCATTGATTTAAGACGCCATCTCCTCTGGTCGTCGCCCGGCCAGTGCGCAATTGCGCACTAGGACCGGGCGACCCAGTATTCCAGAGGCCTTCGTCGGATAGCTCGCTCTCACAACACCCGCTGCGGCGTACTGGATGTCCCGGTCAAGCCGGGGCATGACATCCTAGCAAGATCACGGCGCCTCGATCACGGTCGGCACGCCGGGCTCCAGCAATCGCAACCGCGGTCCGAAGCCGAGCACGTCGAACGTCTTGCGCAAATCCTCGCTGTTCTGGCGGAAATGCGCCCAGCCTTCGGTGTGCACGGGCACGATCATCGCATCGGGAAAGGCGCGCGCGGTCTCGATGGTGTCGTTCGTGTCCATGGTGAGATGGAACGGGCCGCGCGTTTGCGCGGCGCCGGCAAACGGCAGCACCACGCCGCACTTGAAGCGGCGCGCAACTTCGGCGACGCCGTCGAACCAGGTGGTGTCGCCGCTGATATAGACCGCGCTCGTGTCCTTGCGGCTGGATTGCACCACGAAGCCGATGACGTCGCCCGACAGCGGCTCGATGCCGGCAGGGCCGTGACGCGCCGGTGTCGCGGTGATGGTCAGCATGTTGCCGTCGTCGTCCTTCAGATGCGCGGTTGCCCAGGGCGCGAGGCCCTCGACATGGCCGCCGAGGCGTTTGGCGCCGGCCTCCGTCGTCAGCGCGCGTGGTGCTTTCAGCAAGACGTCGCGCCCTGAATTGTCGAGATTGTCCGAATGCTGGTCGTGGCTGAGCAGCACGGCATCGATGGGGCCGATCGCATCGGCCTTCATCGCCGGGCCGGTGGTCTTCTCCAGCTTCACATGCGGCAATTGATAAGCGCCCGGCGCATCGAAGGTGGGGTCGGTGAGCAGGCGAAAGCCGTCGATCTCGATCAAGGCGGTGGGGCCGCCGATCAGGGTGATTGAAACGGGCATGCGGAACTCCTCTTACGCCACCGGCTTTGCGGGGCGCGTCACCAGGTAAATGCCGAGCGCCACGGGAATGATCCCGAAGAGGTCGCGCGCTTCGACGTGTTCGCCGAGCACGAGATACGCGAACAGCATGCCGAGCGGCGGCATCAGGAAATGATAGGCACTGGCCGCGGTCGCGCCACACACTTTCAGGAGATGAAACCAGAGCCAGTAGGCGAGGATCGAGCCGCCGAGCACGAGAAAGGCGAAGGCGCCGATCAGGCCTGGGGTGACGTCGATGGCGTGAACATCCGCGAAGGTCAGCGCGATCGGCGTCAGCACGACGCCGGCCGCGAGATTCTGCACGCCGTTGCCGACCCACAAGCTGCCCTTGGGCGCGAACAGCTTGAACAGGATGGTGCCGGCGACGATGGACGCCAGTGAGGCCAGCGTGAAGAGGATGCCGTGCAGACTGTCCGTGCCCACCGAGAGGCGATGCCAGACGATCAGCGTGACGCCGACGGTGCCGAGCAAGAGGCCGCCCGCCTTGCGCCAGGTCATGCCCTCGCCGAGCAGCAGCGCCGCAAGCGCGGCCGTGAACACGGGATTGGCCGAGACGATCAATCCGCCGAGGCCGGCGGAGACCGATTGCAGGCCGGTATAGCCGAGCCCGAGATAGAGCGCGTTGTTGGCAACCCCGAGTACGGCGAAGATCAACGCGTCGCGCCACGACAGCGACCACTCGCCTCGGATCAGCGTGGGGCCCAGGATCAGGATGCCGGCCAGCGAGAAGCGCGCGGCAAGCAGGATCAGCGGCGGGCAATGGGTGACGCCGATCTTGCCGGCGACGAAGGCGTAGCTCCAGAGCAGGCAGAACAGGCCGATGGCGAGCGGCAACGTGTTGAACCGGCTGCGGGGAGCGGGGAGCGAAGTGGCGAGGGACATGAGGGCATTCTCCTGAACCCTCGATCTAGGGACCCTACTTGTCATTTGGAAATTAAATGATTAACTCGAAATCAGTGGATTTTCGAATGGAGGCTGATGTGCTCGATCTTGAGCTTCTGCGCAGCTTCGTCGCGGTGGTCGAGGCCGGCGGCTTCACCCGCGCCAGCGAGCGCGTTCACCGCACGCAATCGACCGTCAGCCAGCAGATCAAGCGGCTGGAGGAGGATGTCGGCCAGGTGCTGCTCCACCGTGACGGCAAGGACGTGCGCCCGACCGAGGCCGGCGAACGGTTGCTGTCCTATGCGCGGCGGCTGCTGGCGCTGGCCGAAGAGGCGCGCGACGTGCTGCGCGAGCCCGACGGCGGCGCGGTCCGGCTCGGCATTCCCGAGGATTTCGCGGCCTATCGTCTGGCAAAATTGCTGGGCGCGTTCTCACGCTCGCATCCGAACCTGCGTCTCGACGTGCGTGCCGACCAGAGCAAGAACCTCGCCCGCGACCTCGAACGCGGCGAGCTCGATCTCGCGCTCTACAAGCGCGAGGCCGGCGGCAGGGACGCGATCGCGGTGTGGCCCGAGGAGGTGCACTGGGTCACCAGCAAGACCCATCCCGTCGACGTCGACGTGCCATCAGTGCCCCTGATCGGCTTTCCGCTCGGCTGCCTCTATCGCGCCGGCGCGATCCACGCGCTGGAAAGCGCCGGGCGTGCCTGGCACATGTCCTACATGTCGTCGAGCCTGGCCGGCATCCAGGCTGCCGTTGCCGCCGGCATGGGGCTGAGCATTCTCTCGGAAATGTCGATCCAGGCAGACCATCGCGTGCTGACGGCGAAGGACGGTTTTGCGCCGATCAACAAGACGGAGGTGGCGCTGATGGCCGCGCCGAATGCGAGCTCGGCGACGCTGCGGCTGGCGGATCGACTCGCGGAGTTTTGCGAGGACGTGCAAGCGAAGGCGGCGTGAGCTTGCGAGATGCGTAGCGTGGGTTAGGGCAGCGTAACCCACCTCTTTGATCTCCGGAGAGACAGTCTCGTAGGGTGGGCAAAGGTGCGAAGCGCCGTGCCCACGATCCTTCAATAATTTGCAGGTGGTGGGCACGCTTCGCTTTGCCCACCCTACAAAGCTACAAAGCACGCCTTCAGTAACACCGCGACGCCGCAATCGCGTGCACGCGGCGGTCGCCGAGGAGATGGGCGACAAAGCCGGTCTTCGCAAAGATCCTTGCAAACGCGGCGTCGCGGATGCTGAGGCCGCCGGCATAGGCGCCGAAGGCCGGCATCACCGCGCGCATTCCGTCGCTGGCGAAGCAGCGCCGCTCCATCGAACGGCCGCGGGCGGAGATTCGGGCCTTGGGGTGGAGATGGCCGGCGATCTCGCCAGGCGCGCCTGATGGCTCGTGGCGGAAGGTGATGGGGCCAACAGCGACTTCGTCGGCGACGGTACCGCCGAGATCGCGCGGCAGCATCGGATCGTGATTGCCCGAGATCCAGATCCAGTCGCGGCCGCTCTGCAGCGCGGCGACGGCATCGCGGTCCTCCGTGGACAGGCGCTCATGCGCGGTGCGATCGTGAAAACTGTCGCCGAGTGCGATGACCGTTTTGGGATTATGGCGGGAGATGACAGCAGCGAGCCGGCTGAGCGTTGCCAGCGTATCATAGGGCGGCAGCAGCACGCCGCGGGTGGCGAAGCTGGACCCTTTTTCCAGATGCAAATCGGAGACGACTAGCAGGCGCCGCTCGTCCCAGTACAGCGCGCCGGAGAGATCGGCGTGGAGCGCAATGCCAGCTACATCCAAAGTCCGCGTAGAAATTATCGATAACGCGACATTCTCCGTCATGGCCGGGCTTGTCCCGGCCATCCACGTTCTTGGCACCGCAAGAAAGACGTGGATGCCCGGGTCAAGCCCGGGCATGACGATGTGGATGGAGTTGCGCCCCGAAGATACATTTTTGTTTGCCGTTTACGACATCGCTTCCTTGACCAGCTCGTCGGCGGCTTCGGCCAACAGCTCGTCTGCAGCTTCGCCATAAACTGACTCGCGGCCGATTTCCAGCATCACGGGCACGGCGAGCGGGGAGACGCGGTCGAGTTCCCGGTGGGTGATGCGGCCCTGGATGCGCATCAGCATGTCGCTGAGGCGGCGCAGATCCAATAGGCCGGTGGCGGCATCGGCGCGCGCGGCGCGCAGCAGCACGTGGTCGGCCTGATGCTTGCGCAAGACGTCATAGACGAGGTCGGTCGAGAACAGCACCTGGCGGCGGCTCTTCTCTTCGCCGGTGTGGCGGCGCGCGATCAGGCCGGAGATGATGGCGCAGTTGCGGAAGGTGCGCTTCATCAGCGCGGATTCGGCGAGCCAGGCCTCCAGATCGTCGCCGAGCATATCAGGATCGAACAACCCGTCGAGATCGATGCGGCCGTCCCTGATCATGAAAGAGAGGTCGCCGAGCCCCCAGATCGCCACCGCATATTCATTGGCAACGAAGCCGAGCGGCCGGGCGCGGGCGCGCTCCAGCCGGCGCGTCAGCAGCATGCCGAGCGTCTGGTGCGCGAGGCGGCCTTCGAAGGGATAGCAGACGATGTAATGCTTGTTGGCGCGCGGAAAACTTTCCACCAGCAGCTCGCGCGCGGCGGGCACGCGGCTGACGTCCTTCTGCTGCGACAGCCAGTCGCGCACCTGCTCCGGCAAGCCCTTCCATGCCCGCCCGTCGTCGAGCAGACGGCGGACGCGCTCGGCGAGATAGGTCGAGAGCGGGAATTTTCCGCCCATATAGGACGGCACTTTCGGGTCCTTGTCATGCGCGCGCGAGACATAGACCTGGTCCTCGACCAGCGTTTCGTAGCGCACCACCTCTCCTGAGAATACGAAGGTATCGCCGGGCGAGAGGCCTTCGATGAAGGCCTCCTCGATCTCGCCGAGCAAGCGGCCGCCGCGCGCGATCACACCCGTGGAGCCGCTGCCACTGCCGCGCGAGCGCACCAGCCGCACCTTCAGCATGTCGTCCTCGACGATGGTGCCGACATTCATCCGGTAGCTCTGCCGCACCTTGGGATTGGCAACGCGCCAGCGGCCCTCCTTGTCCTGCTTGATGCGGGCGAAGCGCTCATAGGTCTTCAGCGCGTAGCCGCCGGAAGCGACGAAATCGACGACGTCGTCGAAATCCTGCTGCGACAGGTCGGCATAAGGCGCGGCGGTGCGGACCTCGGCATAGAGTTCATCGGAGAGAAACGGCTCGCCGCAGGCGCAGCCGAGCACGTGCTGGGCCAGCACGTCGAGCGCGCCGGTACGCAAGGGCGGGGTGTCCTGCGCATTCTCGGCGATGGCATCGATGGCGACGCGGCATTCCAGCACCTCGAAGCGGTTGGCGGGCACCAGCACGGCGCGGGAGGCTTCGTCGAGACGGTGATTGGCGCGGCCGATGCGCTGCATCAGGCGCGAGGAGCCCTTGGGCGCGCCGATATTGACGACGAGATCGACGTCGCCCCAGTCGACGCCCAGATCGAGCGAGGAGGTGCAGACCACGCCGCGCAAGCGTCCTGCCGACATCGCATCCTCGACCTTGCGGCGCTGCGCGACGTCGAGCGAGCCGTGATGCAGCGCGATGGCAAGGCCGTCGTCGTTCATGCTCCAGAGATTCTGGAACAGCATCTCGGCCTGGCTGCGAGTATTGACGAACACCAGCGTGGTCTTGTTCTGCTTGATCAGCTCGTAGATTTCGGGGAGCGCGTGACGCGCGCTGTGGCCAGCCCAGGGCAGGCGCTCGCTGGTGTCGAGCATCTGAACCAGCGGCGGTGCGGCGCCGCCGGCGACGACGATATCGGCGGCAACTTCCTTGCCTTCGGGCTGCGGCACCAGGAAGCGCGCGAGTTGCTCCGGCTCCGCCACGGTCGCCGACAGTCCGATCGCGCGCATCTGCGGGGCGAGACGCCACAGCCGTGCAAGGCCGAGCGACAGCAGATCGCCGCGCTTGGACGTCACCAGCGCATGCAGCTCGTCGAGCACGATGCGCTTCAGCGAGGAAAACAAAAACGGCGCATCGTCGGAGGACAGCAGCAGCGCGAGCTGCTCCGGCGTCGTCAGCAGAATGTCGGGCGGATAACGCCGCTGCCGCTGACGCCGCGACACCGGCGTGTCGCCGGTGCGGGTCTCGACCTTGATCGGCAGGCCCATCTCGGCGATGGGGCGCTCGAGGTTGCGGGCGATGTCGACGGCGAGCGCTTTCAACGGCGAGATATAGAGGGTGTGGAGACCGGCGCTGCGCTGCACGCTGCGGCCGGTGGAGACGAGGGATTTCGCGGGCGTCGCCGGCGCAGAGCTCAGTTCCGCCAGCGTCGGCAAGAACCCCGCCAGCGTCTTGCCGGCCCCGGTCGGTGCGATCAGCAAGGCCGATCGATCCTCACGCGCCTTTTCCAGCAGCGCGAGCTGGTGTTCGCGCGGCGTCCAGCCGCGGGCCGCAAACCATTGCTGGAAACGGTCGGGCAGCAGCGGGGCCGGCTCGGCCGGAATTTTGAGGATGCGGGGCGGCACGGCGTTAGAGGTAAGCCGTGGGACAGGGTTCGTCGAGGGGGAGGACGGTGTCGTAGGGTGGGCAAAGCGAAGCGTGCCCACGCATTTTTGCGATCGAGAGAGGTGGTGGGCACGGCGCAAGGGCGCCTTTGCCCACCCTACGGCATCTCGATTGCCGAGAGTGCTACTCCACCACCGGCTTGTCGGAGACCTCCCAGTCCTTGCCGTTGAAGACCTGGATGAACAGCGTCTTCATCGGCGTGTAGTCGTCCGGTGTGTAGCTGTAGGTGACGCCATCGAGGAAGAAGGGCGAGTGGAAGCCGTTGAGGTTTGAGGCCTGCTTCAGCACATTGGCGCGGGTGAGGTCGTCGCCGCAGCGGCGCAGGATCTCGCCCATGGTGACGGCCTGGCCGTAACCGGCATAGGCAATGGTGTTGTCAGGAGCGACGTTCGGCAGATATTTCTTGCGCAGCTCCTCGAATGCCACGGGGCCCGGATCCTTTTCCCAACGGCCAGGCCCGGCATCCTTCGCATAGCTGATCGAGACGATGTCCTTGGCATTCTCGAAGCCGGCGGCGCTGAGGATGGATTTGCCGGTCGAGCCGGCCGAGAGCAGCTGCAGCGGCTTCCAGCCGAGCTCGGCCACTTTCCGGATCGATTGCGACGACGCCTTGCCGGTGGAGATGTTGTAGAAAACGTCTGCGCCCGATTTCGACAGGTTGATCAGCTGGGAATCGACCGTCGGATCGGTGAGATCGTAGGTCTGCTCCATGATCACCTGCGCCGTGCCGCCGGCATCCGCCAGCACCTTCTTGAAGGGCCCAAGGAAATCGCGGCCGAAATCGTCGTTCTGGTAGAGGATGCCGATCCTGGCATTCGGCTTCACGTTGACGACGTGCCGCGCCAGGATGCGCGCTTCGGTCGGATAGAGCGGCAGCCCCGCCATCGTCCACTTGAACTCTTTCGGATTGTTCCACTTCGAGGCGCCGGTGTTGAGCAGCAGCTGCGGCACGCCCTTGGAGTTCAGATATTTGTGCACGGCGGTCTGCGGCGCGGTGCCAAGCGAGCCGTAGAGCGCCAGCACCTCCTCCTGCTCGACCAGGCGCCGCGTCGCCTCGACGCATTTTGGCGCGCTGTAGGCATCGTCGAGCGTGAGGAAGTTGATCTTGCGCCCGTTGATGCCGCCGCCCTCGTTGAGCATCTGGAAGTAGGCCTCGCCGACGCGCCCAAGCACGCCGTAGAGCGAGCCAGGACCAGAATGCGGCACGGTTTGCCCGATCTTGATCTCGGTATCACTGGCGCCGGCATCGTATTTCTTCTCGGCGGCCCGGACATAGGGCGCGGGTAGAACGGATGCGGCTATGGTGGCGAACGCGGCGGCGCTGACATCGCGCCGCGATGGATTCCTGGTCATTGTTTCTCTCCCTGGTGCTGCGCATTGTGCTGGGAACGCAGCGCAGCTCGCAAGCCCGAAGACGCCGCTTTGCGACGCAATGACGCTGAAATTGCAGGGTGTTTAGCGCCTAGACTCAAGTTTTCTCGGCGACGATGACGAAGCCGCGCACCGGCTCGTTGTTTTCGTTGCGCGGCGAGCACGGCTCAAGCGTGACGAGCTTCAGCCCGGCCTTCGCAATCGCACCCCTCACATATTCCGCCGAATGGGCATAGCGCAGGCCTTCGCCGAGCACGATGACATCGCCGTCATGCGTCTCCAGCGTGAAAGCGAGCACGCCGCCTGATACGAGCACGCGCCTGGTCTCGGTGAGCACAGGCGCGAGATCGGAGAGATAGACGAATGCATCCGCGGCGACGACGAGGTTCGCGCTTGTCTCGGGCTTGGTGCGCAGGCCCTCGATCATGTCGGCAACTTCGAGCTCGGCATAGAGCCCGGCGGCGCGCGCCTCCTTGATCATGCCTGGCGACAGATCGATGCCGATGAATTGGTCGACCTGTCTCGCGAAGGCGGCGGCCGCAAGCCCGGTGCCGCAGCCGAGATCGATGGTGCGCTTGAAGAAGGCCGGCTTCTTCGCGGCGACGCGCGCAGCCAGCACGGCCTTGAAGATCAACGCCGGCGCGCGATAGCCGAGATCGTTGATCAGCGCGTGCTCGAAGCGCGGCGCGTACTGGTCGAACAGCGCCTGCACATAGGCCTTCGGCATTTCCGCCATTTCAGTGTCGCCCAGCCGCATCAGATGGAGACCGGCCCCGTGCCGATCCTCAGGGTCGGATCGCCGCGCTTCTCGGAACGCTGCGATGGCCTTGTTGCGCTCGCCGAGCTGCTGGCGGATCTCGCCAAGCGTGAACCAGGCCGAGGTGAAGTCAGGCGCCAGCTCGATCGCCTGCTCCAGCAGGTCGGCGGCGGCTGGCAGATCGCCCTTGAGCTGGAGGTCGCGCGCGAACTCGAAACGGCGGTCGGCCATGAGATCGCCGGAGGTCAGGAACAGGCGGAGCGGCATTGCAGGAACCGATTGTCATTGCCGGGCTTGACCCGGCAATCCATCAAAAAAGACCTCTTTAAGAGGATGGATGCGCGGGTCAAGCCCGCGCATGACGGGTTCATTTGGAGCACTCACTTCCTATATGACAGAAATGCGCCCGCAAGACATCCTGCTGCCAACTGCTGACGGCCTGTGCTGCAAGCCCGGCGGCTTCCACATCGATCCGATCCGCCCGGTCGAGCGGGCATTGATCACCCACGGCCATTCCGACCATGCCCGCGCCGGCCATGGCGCGGTGCTGGCGACGCAGGAAACGCTCGACATGATGCGGCTGCGCTATGGCGAGAATTTTGCCGGCTCGACGCAGGTGATCAGCTATGGCGAAGAGCTCCGGCTCGGTGATGTCAAAGTCAAGTTTCACCCGGCCGGCCACGTGCTCGGTTCGGCGCAGATCGCGGTCACATGCAAAGATACCTGCGTCGTCGTATCAGGCGATTACAAGGATGCGCCGGACCCGACCTGCGTTCCGTTCGAGCTGGTGCCCTGCGATGTCTTCATCACCGAGGCCACGTTCGGCCTGCCGGTGTTTCGCCACGGCGATGCGGCCCTCGAGGTGAAGAAGCTGCTGGCCTCGGTCGCGCTGTTTCCCGAGCGCGCCCATCTCGTCGGCGCCTATTCGCTCGGCAAGGCGCAGCGTGTGATCGCGCTGCTGCGCAAGGCCGGCTATGACGCGCCGATCTATCTGCATGGCGCGATGGAGAAGATCACCGCGTATTATCAGAGTCGCGGCATTGATCTCGGCGAGCTGCGGCCGGCGATGGGCATGAAGAAGGCGGCACTTGCCGGCACCATCACGCTCGCGCCGCCTTCGGCGACATCGGATATCTGGGCCCGGCGCTTCCCCGATCCCGTCACCGCGTTCGCCTCGGGCTGGATGCGCGTGCGCGCCCGCGCGCGGCAAGGCGGCGTCGAGCTGCCGCTGGTGATTTCCGACCATGCCGATTGGGACGGCCTCACCGCGACCATCGCGGCGACCGGCGCCAGCGAGATCTGGGTCACCCACGGGCAGGAAGACGCGCTGGTGCATTGGTGCAAGACCCAAGGCCTGCGGGCGCGGCCGCTTGATCTCGTTGGCTATGGCGATGAGGACGAGGGCGAGCCTCCGGCGCGGAGCGAGGCCGAGGCATGAACCGCTTCGCCGAACTCCTGGACCGCCTTGCCTACGAGCCCGGCCGCAATAACAAGCTGCGGCTGCTGCAAGGCTATTTTCGCGAGGTCGGCGATCCCGACCGCGGCTACGCGCTCGCCGCGCTCACCGGCGCGCTCAGCTTCAAGCACGCCAAGCCCGCGCTGATCCGCGATCTCATCGCATCGCGCACCGATGAGGTGCTGTTCGGGTTGAGTTACGACTATGTCGGCGATCTCTCGGAAACGGTGGCGTTGATGTGGCCGAAGAGGCCGCCTCGTCATGACGAATCTTTTCCGGGCTACCCCTCTCTCCCACCCTCCCCCACAAGGGGGGAGGGAGCGCAGCGGAGCATGGCGCTGGCAGCAATCGCAACAGCTGATCGCGATTCCCAAAGTGAGGGACGCACGAGCCTTTCCGTTCCCTCCCCCCTTGTGGGGGAGGGTCAGGGAGGGGGGCACTCCGGGCGAGATGCTGATGAGTCTCTCCACCCAACTCACCACAACAACCCACCTCCCCCGACCCTGACCGAGGTCGTCACCACGCTGCGCACGCTCGGCAAGACAGAATTGCCGAAGCAACTCGAACGCTGGCTGGACGAACTCGATGAGACCGGCCGCTGGGCATTGTTGAAACTTGTCACCGGCGCCATGCGCATCGGGATCTCGGCGCGGCTGGCGAAGACGGCGGCCGCCGCGCTTGGGGATAAGGATCCGCATGAGGTCGAGCTGCTCTGGCCGGGCCTCAGCCCGCCCTATCTCGACCTGTTCGCCTGGCTGGAAGGCCGCAGCCAGAAGCCTGTCAATCGCGATCCCGCGCCGTTCCGGCCCGTGATGCTGGCGCATGCGATCGAGGATAGTGATTTTGCTTCACTCGATCCCGCCGACTATATCGCCGAATGGAAATGGGACGGCATTCGCGTGCAGGCGGTCGCCGGCCGCGATGAGCACGGGCAGATCACCGCGCGGCTCTATTCGCGCACCGGCGAGGACATCACCGGCAGCTTTCCGGACCTCGTGCCGTCGCTGCGCCTGCCCGGCGCGATCGACGGCGAGCTCTTGATCCTGCGCGAAGGCCGCGTGCAGAGTTTCAACGTCCTGCAGCAGCGGCTCAACCGCAAGGTCGTCTCGCCGAAGCTGATCAACGATTTTCCGATTCACTTGCGCGCCTACGATCTGCTCGGGGACGACGAGAACGATCTGCGCGAATTGCCTTTCGCCGAGCGGCGCGAGCGGCTTGAGGCCTTCATCAGCAAGCTCCACGATCCCCGCATCGATCTCTCGCCCACAGTTCCCTTCGCAAGCTGGGATGCGCTCACCGCCGCGCGCGCCGATCCGGCAAGCGCCGGCGCCGGCGAGGATGCCGATGCCGTCGAGGGCGTGATGCTGAAGCGGCGCGATGCGCCCTATCTGCCGGGACGGCCGAAGGGGCAGTGGTGGAAGTGGAAGCGCGATCCGCACATCATCGATGCCGTACTGATGTATGCGCAGCGCGGCCACGGCAAGCGCTCGTCCTATTACTCCGACTACACTTTTGGTGTCTGGACCGAAACCGACAATGGCGAGGAACTGGTGCCGGTTGGGAAAGCCTATTTCGGCTTCACCGACGAGGAGCTCTTGCAGATCGACCGTTTCGTCCGCCGCAACACCACGGAAAAGTTCGGCCCCGTCCGCCATGTCGTGCACGAAGGCGACAAGGGGCTGGTGCTGGAGGTGGCGTTCGAGGGCCTGCAGCGCTCGCCGCGGCACAAATCCGGTGTCGCGATGCGCTTCCCCCGCATCAGCCGCCTGCGCTGGGACAAGCCGCCGCGGGAGGCCGATAGGCTGGAGACGCTGGAGAAGATGCTGAAGGAGGAGGCGGCGGAGATTGAGGCCTGAGGTGCTGGATCTTGCCACGACGACAGTGCGCCCCCTCGCCCGCTTGCGGGAGAGGGTCGGGGAGAGGGTGTCTCCGCACCGGGACACTCCTCTAGAGGAGAAAGCCCTCACCCGCGCCGGAGCCTGTCATCGGGCGCGCCTTTGGCGCGACCCGTTGGGCGCGACCTCTCCTGCAAGCGGGCGAGGTGACGGAGCCCGCGGTCGGCGGCGTGCCCAATCAAGGTCCGCTTGCCCGAATTAAAACGCGGTAAGCTGATTGACGCGCCGTAGCGGGTTCCCCATGTCCCCCGCCGTGACCTATAATCGGGGCTAGCCCCCACAAGGAGTTTGAGATGGCCCACGACGTCAGAGATTTGCCGGCCGGCCACAGCGATGGCCTGCACCGCTTTCTCGGCGGCTCGCCGCTGGCGGTCGCGTTTCGCCTGGTGCTGCTCTCGATCCTGGTCGGCGTCGTGCTGGCGGCGATCGGTTTCGACCCCTGGAATATCATTTACAGCATTCGCCTGCTGTTCCAGCGTCTCTGGGATCTCGGCTTCGACGCCGTGAACTGGCTGTGGCGCTACTTCCTGCTCGGCGCCGTCATCGTGATCCCGATCTGGCTGTTGTCGCGCATCTTCGGCTCGCCGCGCCGCTAAGGCGCTCTGAAATGCGCAGCCGGCGCAAGCACGCCATGCCGGCCGCGGTGGTGCATTCGGCGCAGGGCTCGGATACACGCACCTGATGCACGCCCCGGTTCATCCCAAAGTCGGCAGCCGCCAGGTCTTCGCCATCGCGGGTCCCGCGATGGTCGCGAACCTGACGACACCGCTGATCGGCGTGATCTCGACCACCGCGATCGGCCGGCTCGACGATGCCGCGCTGCTCGGCGGCGTCGCGATGGCGTCGGTGATCTTCGACTGCCTGTTCTGGCTGTTCGGCTTCCTGCGCATGAGCACGCTCGCCTTCACCGCGCAGGCGCTCGGCGCCGGCGAGACGCGCGAACAGACCGTGATCCTGGTGCGCGGCTTCATCGTCGCCGGCCTGATCGGCGGCGGACTGATCCTGCTGCAACTGCCGCTGGCCGGCGTGCTGTTCGATGTGATGGGTGGCAGCGCGGGCGTGACGCATGCCGCAAAAACCTATTTCATGATCCGGATCTGGTCGTCGCCCTTCGCGTTCGCCAACTATGTCATCCTCGGCTGGCTGGTCGGGCTGGCCCGCGCCAATCCGGCGCTCGCGCTGCAAGTCGTCATCAACCTCATCAACATGGCGGCGACGATTTTGCTGGTGCTGGTCTACGACACCGGCATTGCGGGCGCGGCGATCGCCGCGCTGCTGTCGGAGGGCATCGGCTTCGTGCTCGGCGTTATCGTCTGCCGGCGCTATGCGCATGGCGGCTTTGCCGTGCCCCGCGCGATGCTGTTCGACCGCGCCAAGCTGATGCGGCTGTTGGCCGTCAATTCCGACATCATGATCCGCACTGCGGCACTGATCACCGTATTCCTGTTCTTCACCGCCAAGGGCGCGCGGGCCGGCGACGTCACGTTGGCCGCGAACTCCGTGCTGAACAATTTCCTCCTGGTCAGCGCCTTTTTCCTCGACGGCCTCGCCAATGCCGCGCAGCAGCTCTGCGGCCGCACCTTTGGCGCGCGCGACGCCAAGGGCTTTGCGGATTCGACCCGGCTGGTGCTGCTGTGGGGGCTCGGCTTTGCGCTTGTTGTCGCGGCGCTGTTCGCGCTGTTCGGGCCCGATATCATCAGCTTCATGACGGCGAGCCAGGACGTCCGCCGCGCCGCGCGCGAGTTCCTGCCGTTCATCGTGATAGCGCCGATCCCCGGCGTGTTCGCCTTCGGTTTCGACGGCATCTATGTCGGCGCCACCTGGGCGCGCGAGATGCGCAATCTGATGCTGGCTTCGCTCGCGATCTTCTTGGGCGTGTGGTGGGCGCTGCAATCATTCGGCAATGCCGGGCTGTGGTGCGCACTGCTCGCGTTCTATGTCGCGCGCGGCGGATTGCAGGGCGCGCGGTATCCGGCGCTGTATCGAGCGACGTTCGCGAAGTCGTAGCCCGGATGCAGCGAAGCGTAATCCGGGGCCTTCCTGCGCGGTGAAAGAGTCCCGGATTGCGTCGCTCCATCCGGGCTACGCAGCGGTGCTTACATCCCAGGCCAGTCTTCCGCGGTCAGCGTCGCCGCATCAGCGCCGACGATTTCGGAGAGGGAATCCCGGCCTGTGCGCAGCAGTGTCGAGGTCAGATCGCGCTTGATCTCATCGACGAGGCCGAGGCCCTTATAAACCAGCGACGAATAAAGCTGGATCAGGCTCGCGCCGGCGCGAATCTTTGTCAGCGCCGCACCGCCGGAGTCGACGCCACCGACGCCGATCAGCGGGAAGGCGCCCTCGACCCGGACATAGGTCTCCGCGACCATGCGCGTCGACAGCCGGAACAGCGGCCGGCCGGACAGGCCGCCCTGCTCTTTCGCGCGCGTCTGTTCGCGCAACGTGCTCGGCCGCGCAATGGTCGTATTCGACACGATCATGCCGTCGACCTTGCGCGAGCGCGCGACCTGGACGACGTCGTCGAGCTGGGCGAGGCTGAGGTCCGGCGCGATCTTCAGCAGCACCGGCGTGTCGCCGGCCTTCTGCCTGACACGCTCGCGCGCATCGATGACGCGTCCGAGCAGATCGTCGAGCAGCGCGCCTTCCTGCAGATTGCGCAGGCCCGGCGTGTTCGGCGAGGAGACGTTGACGGTGAAATAGCTTGCGACGGGTGCAAAGGTCTCGATCAGCTTGACGTAGTCACCGACGCGATCGGGCGAATCCTTGTTGGCACCGACATTGACGCCGACGATGCCGCCATTGGCCGCGCGCGCGGCGAGCCGGCGCAGCGCGACTTCCGCGCCGTCATTGTTGAAGCCCATGCGGTTGATGACAGCCTCGTCGCGCTCGAGCCGAAACAGCCGCGGCCGCGGATTGCCGGCCTGCGGCTTCGGCGTCACCGACCCGATCTCGACAAAGCCGAAGCCGAGCCGCAGCAATGCGTCGGGCACCTCGGCGCTCTTGTCGAAACCTGCGGCCATGCCGATCGGGTTGGGGAAGTTGAGCCCGAAGGCGCGCACGGCAAGCTTGGGATCATCGGTGCGTGGCTTCACCGGCGGCAGGAAGCGCAGGCCCTGGATGGCGAGGCGGTGGGCGTCCTCCGGATCGAGCCAGCGCAACACCGGCAGCGAGAACGCATCGAAGGCGCGGATCACGGGGCGAGCTCCGGCGTATCGTGGCCGCCATCGGAGCGTATATTGAGGTTCATCACCGAGAGCACGGCGCCGAGATCGAGTTCGCCATAGAGATGCGGAAACAGCTCGTCATTGCGCGAGCGCTCCCAGCGCAGCTCGCTGCCGAGCGCATCGCCGTCGACCTCGACCAGGAATAGCGCGCGCTGGCCGAAATAGTGCTTGCGCAGAGTCTCAGGCACCTGGCTCGCGGTCGAGAAATGGATGAATCCGTCGCGCGCATCGTCCGCGCTGCCCCGGTACACGCCCTGCCGTTCCGCCTCGCGCCAGGCCGAGGCCGGACAGATTTTGTAGATCTTGACCACAGATTGCCGGAGCCCTGTTTGCTCTTCGACTCAGCTCTTTGAGTCTCTTGGTTTTTTTCGTCCCGAAAGGGTCTTCAGAACCCGGCGCGACCGTAAAGGCGGCCCCTTCCGAACTCAAGTCCTAGAGCCTTTTCCGTTCCGATTTCATCGGAACGGGGCTCCAGATTCTTGTTTTGACGCGTTTTCTTGACGCGAACCGGTACCCACTTCTCTTGAAAACGCTTCCGCCGCACCCCTTGCGCGAAAAACGGAAAACCGGTTGATTTGAGGATAGTTTTCCTGAGTTGCGACGGGCTGGACCTTCCATGGTCAAACAGGCCAAAGCGCAGAGGATGCTGACCCACGACCAGATCTGGGCCGCACTGGACCGACTGGCCGCGCGCGCCGGACTGTCCCCTTCAGGCCTTGCCAAACGGGCCGGGCTCGACCCCACCACCTTCAACAAGTCCAAGCGCGTCACCACCGACGGCCGCGAGCGCTGGCCCTCGACCGAATCGATTGCGAAGGCGCTGGCGGCCGCGGACTCGTCGATCGAGATCTTTGCCAGGCTCATCGACGAGGAATCCGGCGACGGCCGCACGATACCGCTGCTCGGCTTCGCACAGGCGGGTGCGAGCAGCGCGTTCGACGAGCAAGGCTCACCGTCCGGCAAGGGCTGGAGCGAAATCGCGCGGCCGATCACTGACGACGTCAGCGCCTTTGCACTGGAGATCTCCGGGGATTCGCTGTTGCCGGCCTATCGCAACGGCGATGTGATCCTGGTCTCGCCCGGCGCGCCGGTTCACAAAGGCGACCGTGTGGTGGTGAAGACCAGGGCGGGCGAGGTCATGCTCGCGACGCTGAAGCGCCGGACAGCGAAGGCGGTGGAGCTGCAGCCGTTCGATGCGACGCTAGGCGAGCGGACAGTGGCGGCAGGGGATCTCGCATGGGTGGCGAGGATTGTTTGGGCGAGCCAGTGAAACTTACTCCGGTCATGCCCCGGCTTGACCGGGGCATCCAGTACGCCGCAGCGTCTCGGCTCTACAACGACGGCCTCTGGAATACTGGATCGCCCGCCTTCGCGGGCGATGACACCGCGGATGGTTTACGCACTCCTGGCCAGCGCGCCGTCGATCATGTTGACCGCGTTCTGCACGCCGTAGACCGCGACGAAGGAGCCGAAGCGCGGGCCCTTCTCCTGGCCGAGCAGCACCTGGTAGAGCATGTTGAACCAGTTGAGCGTGACGCCGGGACGGCCGTCCTTGCCCTTCTTGACCTGATCGAGGAACGGCTCGCGGCGGCCGATCTCATAGACGACGTTCTGGATGTCTTCGGCCGATGCATCCGCCGGCAACTGCGACAGCGCATCGCGCAGGTCCTGCAACGCCGCGCGCTCCGTATCATCAGGCACGCGGAACTGCTTCGTCGGTGCGACGAAGTCGCGGTAATAGTTGATGGCGTAGCCGACCATTGCATCCAGCTTCGGATGCGTCTGCGGCGACACGCCGGGACGATAGCGGCCGATGAAGCCCCACAGCGTCTCGGCGTTCTCCGCATTCGACGACGACACCAGCGTCAGCAGCAGCTGGAACGTGACGGGCATGTCGCCTTGCGGCGGATGGCCGCCATGGATGTGCCAGACCGGATTGCCGAGCTGCTGCTTGGCGTCCTGCCTGGGGAACCCATCAATGAATTGCTGATAATCGTCGACCTGGCGCGGGATCACGTCGAAGAACAGCCGCTTCGCCGCCTTCGGCTCTCGATACATGAACAGCGACAGCGATTCCGGCGAGGCGTAGCGCAGCCACTCGTCGATGGTGAGGCCATTGCCCTTCGACTTCGAGATCTTCTGACCCTTCTCGTCGAGGAAGAGCTCGTAGTTGAAGCCTTCGGGCGGCATGGCGCCGAGCGCCCTGGCGATGGCGCCGGAGAGCTTTACGGAATCGATCAGATCCTTGCCGGCCATCTCGTAGTCGACGCCGAGCGCGACCCAGCGCATCGCCCAGTCGGCCTTCCACTGACACTTGACGTTACCGCCAGTGACTGATGTTTCGACTTCCTCGTTGGTATCAGGGTCAACATAGGTCACCGTACCGGCCGCGACGTCGCGGCGGATCATCGGCACCTGCAGCACGACCCCTGTCGTCTTGCTGATCGGCAGGAACGGCGAATAGGTTGCACGGCGATCCGGCCCGAGCGTCGGCAGGATGATGTCCATGATCTTGTCGTAGGCGGCGAGCATCTTCAGCAGCGTCGCGTCGAAACGGCCCGACTTGTAATAAACGGTCGAGCTCGCGAATTCGTAGTCGAAGCCGAAATGATCCAGGAAGGCGCGCAGGCGCGCGTTGTTGGCATCGCCGAACGAGGGATGCTCGTTCGAGAACGGGTCCGGCACCGCGGTGAGCGGGCGGCCGAGATATTGCGCCAGCAGATCCTTGTTCGGCACATTGTCAGGCACCTTGCGGAAGCCGTCCATGTCGTCGGAGAAGGCGAGGAGCCGCGTCTTGATCTTGTCCTCGGTCAGCACGCGGAAGGCATGGCGCACCATCGAGGTGCGCGCGACCTCGCCGAACGTGCCGATATGCGGCAGGCCGGAGGGACCGTAGCCGGTCTCGAACAGCACCTCGTCCTTCGGGCTTTTTTTCAGCCGCGCGACAATGGCCTTCGCCTGCTCGAACGGCCAGGCGTTGGATTGTTCGGCGAGCGCACGAAGATCGCTCGGGCTCATGTTCGGGTCGATAACGGACATCAAGGGGCCTCCGGGCCGCGGAAAATAGCGATTTCCGGGCAGAATGCAATTTTGTGGGGCGACACAGCCGCCTCCGCCGTCATTGCGAGCGAAGCGAAGCAATCCAGAATCTTTCCGCCGAAACAGTCTGGATTGCTTCGTCGCATCCACGCAAAATTGCTACGCAATTTTGTCGTGAGCTCCTCGCAATGACGGCGGAGGGAGCAGCGACTGGATTAAAACGGGCTCACCGAAAAATACTTCAGCCACAAATCGGTGTAGCGGCCTTTTTCCCAGACGCGGAACAGGGCCCAGTTCAGGGCCTGGCGCAACACGTCGTTGCCCTTGCGCACGGCAATGCCGATACCCTCGCCGAAGAAGCGGCTCTCCACGAAGGGACCGCCGGAGAAGGCGCAGCAATCGCCGGAATCGGTGCCGTTGATCCAGAACGCCAACGAGATGGCGTCGCCGAAGATGAAATCGACCTCGCCTTTGCGCAAGCCGGCGCGCAAGGCATCGTCGTTCGGATAGGAGTGCAGCTCGGCGTCGGTGAACATCGCTTTCAGATAAGCCTCATGCGCTGAGCCAGCGATGACGCCAACCTTCTTGCCTTCGAGATATTCGGGGCGAATCTCCGGCATCACCGCATCCTTGCGCGAGACGAAGCGGGCCGGGACGCGGTAATAGGGATCGGTGAAGTCAACGCGCGCGCGAAGCTGCGGGCTCGCCGCCATGGAGGCGATGATCGCATCGCCCCGGTTCGAGGTGAGCGCATCCACCAGCGTCTCGAAGCGGCGCATCTGCACGGTGCAGCTGACCTTGATCTCCTCGCACAAGCTGCGGGCGAGATCGACATTGAAGCCGGCCGGATTGCCGTCGGCACCCGTGAAGTTGAACGGCGGATAGTCGGTCTCGGTCAGGAAGCGGATCACGGTGAGGCGCGACAGGTCCGGCCGCTCCGGCCGCCGCCGCGGGTCCCAGAAGCCGGGCACCGCCTGGGGAGCGGCTTGGGGCGCGACCGGGGTGGTGGCCTGAGGCGCCGCGGCAGGTCGCTTGGCGGGGGCCTGGGCCCTTGCCGAGGACAAACCTGCGAGCAGGCAGGCCGTGACGGCCAGCCCTGTCAGCAAGCCACGGGCAGATTTCGACGATTTCGCCTGTTGCGATGGAGCCATCGGCCGGAGATGCATGAATTTCGTTGGGATCGGAAGGCCTTATAGACCATCCGGCCGGGAACGCGAGCCGAAATGCACTGCTCCCGCGCCTGCGGGGTGTCCCTACAGATACTTCTTCAGATCCGCCGCCGCCTCCTCAGGGGTCCGCTTCAGGTTGAACGGCGAGACGAAGCGGCCGTCGCGATCGATCAGGTAGATCAGCGCGGTGTGGTCCATGGTGTAGTCGCCGTCCTTGGTCGGGACCTTCTTGGCATAGACCCGGTAGGAGGTGATCACCTTGGCGGTCTCGGCGGGATCGCCGGACAGGCCTTCGAGATGCGGATCGAAGCTGGAGAGATAGTCCTTCATGGTCGCGGGCGTGTCGCGCTCCGGATCGACCGAGATGAAGACGGCGTTGACCTTGTCGGCATCCTTGCCCATCGCGCGCAGCACTTCCGACATCTCGAACAGCGAGGTGGGGCAGACGTCAGGGCAATGGGTGTAGCCGAAGAAGATGAGCGTCGGCTTGCCCTTGAGGCTCGCCTCGGTGACGGTCTTGCCGTTCTGGTCGGTGAGCTGGAACGGGCCGCCGATCGCTGCCGGCTGCGCCACCTTGCTGACCCCGCCCATGGCCCAGAATATGATGAGGAGCCCGAGGACGAGACTTGCGGCGAAAGCGGTCGCGATCACCAGCGGACGGGCAGTGGAGCTCATGAGCGGAAAACTTCCTGTCGCGGATCAGAAGCAGGCGGCAAAGCCAGTCCTGATCATTTCGAAGAACACCTGGGTGCCATAGTGGAACCAAAGCGCGAGGGCGCCGATCACGAGAAGCCCACCGACGCCAGCGCCAGTCCACAGCAGCACAGACGGCGCGCGCCCGGCATTGGGCGAATTGTCCCTTAGCGGATGCGCCTGATGCAGTGGTTGAGCCATGACAAGGATCGGGTTCCCTGCCTTTGAAATAGGCGCTCGGGCGTGGCCGGGCAAGCGGAACGGGGCTGGTGGAGATCACGTGGTGATGAGGTGCGCGGCGCTCCCTCCATCCGCGTCATGCCCGGGCTTGTCCCGCCTGCGCGGCCGAAGCGGCTTCGGTACGGCGAAGGCCCGGGCATCCACGAACTTTTCGCCTGGCCTAAAACGTGGATGGCCGGGACATAGGCGGGCGAAAGCGACGCCGTCTTTCGGACGGCTATGCCCGGCCAAGACGAAACTCAGCGAATGAGCAGAACGACTAGCGCGACGCCGGCTTGAGCGCCGAAGCCTGCGCGTCCAGGTAGCAGGGCTTGTACATGGCCTGGAGCTGCTTGCCCCTGAGGAACAGCATGTGTGGCGTGAGGCCGCCGCGCTGTGAGATCCAGCGCTTCACCTGCGAGGGATACATCGCATAGAGCATCTGGGTGGCTTCGGGGTTGGTGATGGCGCGGCCGTTGCTGCCGAAATCCCAGGCGGCGTGGAAGCCGAGCGTCGCGTTCGAAGTGACGCAGATGCGGTCGTGCGGGATGGCGCCGAGGACGATGGTGCAGGCGGAGGCGCAGAGGCCGTCGATGATGACGGTATCGCCTGACTGCCTGAGGTCCTGATATTTGTCGACGTAGGTTCCGATCCGGCCGCCACGATCATCCGCGATCCGAACCACCGCGTGAGACGCCCCCATGCAAGCGATCAGGCAAACCGCCGCAAGCAACCCCGTCAGAAACTTCATTGGCCCCCGCCCCAGTCGTTTTCGAATCTGCGTGTCAGGTGGTGATGCGCGCCTAGCGTCGGTCGTTACCGTGGTTTTGTCTAGGCAGGCCGGCTCGCTCAAAACAAATTCAAATCCAGTGTTGCGTCCGCGCTGCACTCCGCCTGGCTCAATCCCAAAGTGGAACAAGTTAACGATGCCTTACGCGACACGTACTTGATCTCAGTTACGGCAACGGGCTTCAATTCCGGGCAAATACAGGGGGGAACTCATGACCGACCTTCGGGCTGATCAGGCGGACGTCATTGTCGTCGGCGCAGGACTATCCGGGCTGGTCGCAGCGACCGAGATTGCCGACGCCGGCAAGCGCGTGATCGTCCTCGACCAGGAAGGCGAGCAGTCGCTCGGCGGCCAGGCGTTCTGGTCGTTCGGCGGATTGTTCCTGGTTGATTCGCCGGAGCAGCGCCGGCTCGGCATCAAGGACTCCTTTGATCTCGCCATGCAGGACTGGCTCGGCACCGCCGGGTTCGATCGCGACGAGGACTTTTGGCCGCGCCAATGGGCGGAGGCCTATGTCGCGTTTGCTACGGCTGAGAAGCGTGACTGGCTGCGCGCGATGGGTCATCGCATCTTTCCCGTGGTCGGCTGGGCCGAGCGCGGCGGCTATGACGCGATGGGCCACGGCAATTCGGTGCCGCGCTTTCACGTCACCTGGGGCACGGGGCCCGGCATCGTCGAGCCGTTCGAGCGCCGCGCACGCGAAGCCGCGAAGAGCGGGCGGCTGATCTTCAGGTTCCGTCACCGCGTCGATGCGCTGTCGATCACCAACGGTGCCGTTGACGGCGTCAGCGGCGCGATCCTCGAAGCGACCAATGTCGAGCGCGGCAAGAGCTCGTCGCGCACTATCGTCGGCGAGTTCGCGTTGAAGGCGCAGGCCGTGATCGTCGCCTCCGGCGGCATCGGCGGCAATCATGATCTGGTGCGGGCGAACTGGCCCAAGCGGCTCGGCGAGCCCCCGAAGTTCATGATTTCAGGGGTGCCGGAGCATGTCGACGGCCGCATGATCGGCATCACCGAGCAGACAGGCGCGCGGCTGATCAACCGCGACCGCATGTGGCACTACGTCGAGGGCATCCAGAACTGGAATCCAATCTGGCCGCGCCACGGCATCCGCATCCTGCCAGGGCCCTCCTCGATGTGGTTCGACGCCACCGGCACGCGACTGCCGGCGCCGCTGTTTCCCGGCTCGGATACG
Source organism: Bradyrhizobium sp. BR 10261 (assembly GCF_019455395.1). Classification (NCBI taxonomy): domain Bacteria; kingdom Pseudomonadati; phylum Pseudomonadota; class Alphaproteobacteria; order Hyphomicrobiales; family Nitrobacteraceae; genus Bradyrhizobium; species Bradyrhizobium sp. BR 10261. The sequence continues at coordinate 133,389 of NZ_JACOFQ010000016.1, read as the reverse complement.
CTCGGCCAGCTCAAATACATCATGTCGACGGGATATGATTATTCCTGGTTCGTCCTGACGCAGGCCATCATCAAGAAGGAATTTGCGCTGTCGGGCTCGGAGCAGAACCCCGACCTCACGGGCAAAAGCTGGCGCATGACCTTGCGCCGCGCCACCAACAAGGGCGCGCCGGCGCCGGTGGAGGCGTTCAAGAGCCATGGTGTCGACTTCATCGTGCGCGACAGAATCGAGGATCTCGTCGCCGCCATGAACAAGCTCGCCGGCAACGATCTGCTCAAGCTCGCGCACGTCAGGATGCAAATCGAGGCGCGCGACCGCGAGATCGCCAACCCCTACGTCAAGGATGCGCAGGTGATGAACATCCACAATGCGCGGCGCTACATCGGCGACAGGCTGATTCGCACCGCCTCGCCGCACCGGATTCTCGATCCCGCGCAGGGACCGCTGATCGCGGTCAAGCTCAACATCCTCACCCGCAAGACGCTGGGCGGCTTCGAGACCGACCTCGACTCGCGCGTGTTCGGCGCCGAGGGCAGCGTCATTCCCGGATTGTATGCGGTCGGCGAAGCCGCAGGCTTCGGCGGCGGCGGCGTGCACGGCTATCGCTCGCTGGAGGGCACCTTCCTCGGCGGCTGCCTGTTCTCCGGCCGCAATGCCGGGCGTGCGGCAGCGAAAGCGGTGGGATAGGCAGGACGCATGCGTCATCGAGGATGCATGCGCCGCCGGCAACGCATGCGTGCCTGGGGTGGCTCAGCTGGGGGTGCTGGGCTAGACAGGGCCGCCATTCCCTGAAGGAGATTCCGCAAATGAGCATCCAGCGTTTCGAAACCGGCCCGCGCATGAGCCAGGTGGTCGTGCACGGCGACACCGTCTATCTCGCCGGCGTCGTCGCCAGCAACGCGGCCGGCGAAAGCGTCACCAAGCAGACCCAGGACATCCTGAAGACCATCGACGGCCACCTCGCCAAGGCCGGCACCGACAAGTCGAAGCTGCTGTCGGCCACGATCTACATCACCGACATGAAGACGTTCCAGGAAATGAACGCGGTGTGGGACGGCTGGGTGTCGCCCGGCAACACCCCGGCCCGCGCCACCGTCGAAGCCAAGCTCGCGGCGCCGCAGTACACCGTCGAGATCATGGTCACGGCGGCGAAGTAATTTTCGCAGCCCCAACACGCGGCCGGAGCGCGATGAGATCCTCATCGCGCTCTTTTTTTGCGGGCACATGATCTCCGAGGTAATCGATCCCTGCGCGTGAACCTTCGATAGTCAGGTCAGCCGAACCAAACGGCCCTATCGCAGGAGAGCACCATGACCGACCCCATCACAATCGCCCGCCGCTATATCGATCTCTGGAACGAGCGCGCGCAAAATCGCCGCAGCGAATTGCTCGGCGAATTCTGGACTGCGGATGCGAGCTATGTCGATCCGCTGATGAAGGGCAACGGCCGGGACGGCATCGAGGCGCTGATCGCAGGGGTGCAGCAGCGCTTTCCTGACTTCAAGTTCAGCCTGATCGGCGAGCCCAACGGCTACGGCGACCATGTCCGATTTTCGTGGGGTCTCGGCCCTGACGGCGTCGACAGCCCGATCAAGGGGACCGATTTCGCCGTGCTGAAGGACGGGCGGATCAAGAGCATTACGGGATTCCTGGATCAGGTCCCCGCGGGGGCGTGAGGCGCGAGCGCGGCCAAACTCGATTGTCGTCCCGGCGAAAGTCGGGACCCATACCGCGTGATGTCTCGATTGCGCGCGGTGGGAGTACCAAACAACTAGTCTTCGCCAAACTACTCCCTGGGGTTATGGGTCCCGGCTTTCGCCGGGACGACACCTGTGGTTAGGCGAGAACTTATGTCCACCACATTATCTCACGCCAGCCGATACGCAGCCTTCGCATTCACCCCGAATGCCTTCTCGCGCACGCTTGGCCCGAGCTTCGCCAGGCACGCCTCCAGGGCACTCTTGATCTCGCTGTAGCTGCCGGCGAGCAGGCACACCGGCCAATCCGAGCCGAAGATCAGGCGATCCTCGCCAAAACAATTCGCGACGTGCCGGAGATACGGAAACAGCCGCTCGGCGTCCCACTCGTCCCACTTCGCTTCGGTCGCGAGACCCGAGACCTTGCACCAGACATTGTCGCAGGCTGCGAGCTGCGCGATTCGCTCGGACCATTCGGCGCTGCCGCCGCTTGCGATCGGCGGCTTTGCGGCGTGGTCGAGCACGAAGCGGGCTTGCGGAAAGGCTTTTGCGGTTGCGATTGCGGCGGGCAGCTCGCGGGTGCGGACGAGAAAGTCGTAGGCGAGATCACGGGCGACCAGGGCGGCCAGTCCGCTCTGAACGTCGGTGCGCAGCAGCCAGTCGGGATCGGCCTCGTCATGAACCTGGTGGCGGATGCCGACCAGCTTGGCGCCGGCCGGCAAGCTGCGCAGGCGATCGAGCGTATCGCCGAGTGCGGCGTCGGTCAGATCGGCCCAGCCGACGACGCCGATGACGGAGGGCGTGGCATGCGCGGTCGCCAAGAATTCCTCGGTCTCCGCAAGCGACGAGCGGCATTGCACCACGATGCTTGCATCGATGCGGTTCGCCTGCAGCAGCGGCGCGAGATCGGCGGGACCGAAGGCGCGACGGATCGGCGCCAACTCAGGCGCCATCATCCAGGGGTAGTCGGCGCGCGCGGGATCCCAGAAATGCTGGTGGGCGTCGATGATCATGGCTCACGCTCCGCCCGGCAGCGGCGCCCTGGGGTCGACGAGGTTCCTGGCGCGCAGCTCCTGCCAGAAGGCCTGCGGCACCGCGCGCTCCGACATCGCGGTATTGTCGGCGACCTCGCTTGCGTTGCGCGCGCCCATCACGGCAACGGTCACGGCCGGATGGGCCATGCCGAACTGGAGCGCGGCGGCCTTCAGCTCGGTGCCATGCTTGCGGCAGAGCTGGTCGAGCTCGAGCGCGCGCGCCACGAGGGCCGCGTCGGCGTCCTCATAGTTGAACTTCGCGCCCGTGTGCGGATTGGCCAGAATGCCGCTGTTGTAGATGCCGCCGAGCAGGATGCCGATGTTCTTCGCAGTGCAGATCGGGAACAGCGCATCCAGCGCGCCCTGGTCGAGCAGCGTGTAGCGGCCGGCGAGCAGGAAGCAATCGACCGGGACGGCTTCGGCAAAACGCGTGAGCATCTCGCACTGGTTCATGCCGGAACCGATCGCTTTCACGGTGCCGTCGTCGCGCAGACGTAGCAGCGCGCGGAAGGCGCCAATGACGGCGGCATCATAGTGATCGTCGGGATCGTGCACGAGCAGGACGTCGACGCGATCGAGCCCGAGGCGCTCCAGGCTTTCCTCCACCGAGCGCATCACGCCGTCATAGCTGAAATCAAATCGCGGCCGCAGCGCAGGTGCGTCCTTGAAATGATCGTCCTCGACCGTCGTACTGTCAGGCGCGCGCAGCAGGCGGCCGACCTTGGTCGAGATCGCATAGGACTCGCGCTGCTGTTGCCGCAGGAAAGCACCCAAACGGCGTTCCGCGAGGCCGAAGCCATAAAGCGGCGCGGTATCGAAGAAGCGGACACCGAGCGACCAGGCCTTTGCGACGGTGGCCTCCGCGTCCGCATCGCTGACCGCCGAGAACAGGCCGCCGAGCGGCGCCGAGCCGAGGCCGATTGACGTGACTTCGAGATTGCCAGCTAGCCGCACGCGTTTCATTCCAATTCCTTCCCTCGCGAGTCGACAAAGCGTGAGGTGGGCACCGCACTCTCATTCCCTGCGCCACAAGAGGGGGAAACGCAGTAGAGTAAGCGGTCGCATCTCGATCGACACGAACAGCGAAAAATATCACTCCCTCCCCCGCGGGCGAGAGAGGGAGTGTAGCGCAGGAACGTTGGGCTGGTAACGTTCCTACTTCAACAATTGAGCGACGTTATCCTTGGTCACGAGGTCGAGGCCGGTGTAGATCACTTCCGGAACCTTCTGGCCCTTCTTGATCGCGAGCAACGTGTCCATCGACTTCTCGCCCATTTCGAACGGGCGCTGGCCGGTGAGCGCGTTGGAGTAGCCGTCGCGCAGCAACTCGAGCTGCATCTTCAGCGTATCGGCGACGACGAGCGTCAGCTTGCCGCTGTCGATGTCCTTCTTATTCTTGTTAACGAAGGCCTTGAAGCCCTCAGGCGCGAACATCGGCCAGCCGCCGACCGGAACGATCGCGGCGAGATCGGGCGTCGCGGTGCGCAGGTCGGACATCTGCTGGACCGCGAGCGTGGAATCGTCGTTGCAGAAGGTCGGCGAACCCTGCACCTCGACCCACTTCGAGCCCTTCAACGCCTCGCGGACACCATCGACACGTTCGGCGAGGTTCTTGGCGCCCGGACCACCGGAGACCATGGCATATTTGCCGCCCTCGGGCCGAAGCTGCAGCAATTGCTTGCCGAGCGCCAACCCGAAGTCCTTGTTGTTGGTGCCGATATAGGCGATGCGCTTGGAGCCCGGCGCGTCCGCGTCAAACGTGATGACGGGGATGCCTGCCGCGGTCGCAGCCTCAATCGACTTGGTCATCGACGCGACGTCGGCAACCGAGATCGCGAGCCCATCCACCTTCTGGGTGATGAAGTCCTGGATGATCTGCGCCTGCGTCGCCGGCTCGTGCTCGATCGGCCCCTTGTAGATGCACTCGACATTGCCGAGTTCCTTGGCGCGCTTCAGGCAGCCGTCACGCGCCACGTCGAAGAACGGGTTGTTCATCGCCTTGGGAACGACGGCGAACTTGTAGGTCTGGGCAAATGCCGGGGTCGCCATCATCGCGATGGTCAAGCCAGCCAACAGAAGCTTCTTCATACTATTCCCTCCACACTTTGATGCCTATCCATTTGTGATGCGATGCCCCGGCAGGCGGATAGACGATCTTTCGTTGTCCTGCCGGAGTAACTGGTTAAGTGTTAAGTCATGCGCGAGCGGATGCGATCGACCAGCACAGCAAGAATGATGATCACGCCCACCAGCGTCTGCTGCCAGTAGGAGTTGACCTGCGCGAGCACGAGGCCGTTGCGGATCACCTCCAGCAGCACGCAGCCGACGATGGCGCCGAGCGGTCCGCCGAGGCCGCCGGCAAGATTGGCGCCACCGATAACGGCGGCGGCGATGACGTTGAGCTCGTAGGACGTCGCCATGTTCGCGGGCGCGGATCCCAGCCAGCCCGAGATGATGATGCCTTGCAGGCCGGCGGCGAGCGCGCAGATCACATAGACCTGGATCTTCACGCGCACGACCGGAATACCAGTCAACTCCGCCGCCTTCTCGTTGCCGCCGAGCGCGAAGACGTGGCGGCCGAAACTCGTGTGATGCAGCACAACCGCCATCACGACGGCGAGGATCACCAGGTAGATGAAGGGCGCGGGGACGCCGTACACGTCACCCGAGGTCAACGCGTAGAACAAATCGGCATCGGGCCCGCCAGGAAAGCTGCCACGGCCGTTCGAGACGACATAAGCCAGCCCTCGCACGATCGAGAGCATGCCGAGCGTGGTGACGAAGGGCGACAGCCCGAGCACCGCAATGCAGAAGCCGTTGAAAATCCCGACGATGAATGCGGTGAACAGCCCGGCGAGCATCGAGATCAGCAGGATCAATCCGGGCACATTGGCGACGACCGTCTTGCCATCGGCTGCCACGTGGACGAAATACGATCCCGGCGCCGACAGCTCGACCATGACCATGGAGGTGATCATCGCGGAAAAGCACATCATCGAGCCGACGGAGAGATCAATGCCGCCGGTGATGATGACGAAGGTGATTCCGAGCGTGGCGATGGCAATGAAGGAAAAGTTCTTCGCCACGTTCTGCATGTTGCCCTCGGTAAAGAAGTAAGGGCTGGCAAAACGCATCACGATCATCAGCACCACCAGCGCCAGCAGCACGTAGCCGGTCTGCGAGGCAAAGATGCCCCGGTGCCACCATTTGCTGCGGCCGACATTGGTGAAGGAGATCGGGTTTTCCATGGGTACGGACATTACGCCGCCTCCTTCGCGCCGGTGATCAGGGCGGTGACTTCCTCGGGGGACGTGTCGTGGATCGGCTTGTCGGCCCGCTTCTCGCCGCGTCGCATGACGATCACGCGGTCGCACACGGCGAACACGTCGGGCATGCGGTGGGAGATCAGCATCACAGCGACGCCCTGCTCCTTCAGACGGTGGATCAGGCTCAGCACTTGCTCGACCTGGCGTACCGAGATCGCGGCGGTCGGCTCGTCCATCATCACCAGCTTGGCGTTGGAGAGGCGTGTGCGCGCGATCGCCACCGCCTGACGCTGGCCGCCGGACATCTGCTTGACCAGATCATGCGGCCGGGTTTCCGAGCGCAGCTCGCCGAACAGCTCCAGCGCGCGCGACGCCATCGCCTTGTGATCGAGCAGCGCGATGGGTCCGAATTTGCGCTTGAGCTCGCGGCCGAGAAAGACGTTCGCCGCGGCCGACAGATTGTCGGCGAGCGCGAGGTCCTGATAGACGACCTCGATTCCCACCGCGCGGGCATCGACCGGGCGGCTGAAGTGAACGGGATGGCCGTCGAAGCGGATCTCGCCATGGGTCGGGCGGAAATTGCCGGCGATGATCTTGACCAGCGTCGACTTGCCGGCGCCGTTGTCGCCCATCAGGCCGACCACTTCGCCGGGATGGACATGCATGTTGACGCCATGCAGCGCGCGGATCGCGCCGAACTCCTTGCCGATCCCGGTCAATTCCAGTACCGGCTGGCCGCTTTTCGAAGAAGTTGTCATGCTCGGCCTCGCTCAGACGTACCGGTTGACGAGAGATTCGAGATATTCCTGACGGCCCGACCGCGGCTGCGGATCGAAGCCGGGGGCAAGCGCGCGGTCAGAGAGATCGGCCAGGGATCGCTTGCCTGCCATGATCGCCTGCCCTTCGCTATCGGTCCATCCCGCATAACGCTCGGCGAGCGGCCCGGTGAGCGCCTCGGCGTCGAGCATGTCGACTGCCGCGAGCAGCGCCCGTGCGCAGGCGTCCATCGAGCCGACATGGGCGTGGATGAGATCATCAGGGTCGATCGATTGACGCCTGATCTTTGCATCGAAATTGAGACCGCCGGTGGTGAAGCCGCCGCCTTTGATCATGTCGTGGAACACCAGCGCCAGCTCCGGCACGTTCATGGCGAACTGGTCGGTGTCCCAGCCGAGCAGATCATCGCCCCTGTTGATGTCGAGCGAGCCGAACACGCCGAGCGCCTGGGCCAGGGCCACCTCGTGCTGGAAGGAATGGCCGGCGAGGATGGCGTGGTTCTGCTCGATGTTGAGCTTGACGTCCTTGAGCAGGTCATAGCGCTGCAGGAAGCCGTAGCAGGTGGCGACGTCGAAATCATATTGATGCTTGGTCGGCTCCTTCGGCTTGGGCTCGATCAGAAGGGGGCCCTTGAAGCCGATCTTGTGCTTGTGCTCGACGACGAGCGAGACGAAGCGGCCCAGCTGGTCGAGCTCGCGCTTGAGATCGGTGTTGAGCAAGGTCTCGTAACCTTCGCGGCCGCCCCACAACACGTAGTTCTGCCCGCCGAGCCGGTTCGTCACCTCCAGCGCGGCGCGGACCTGGCCGGCGGCATAGGTGAAGACGTCAGGATCGGGATTGGTCGCCGCGCCCGCCATGTAGCGGCGATGCGTGAACAGGTTCGCGGTGCCCCACAGCAGCCGCACCTTGGCCGAGGCCATCTTCTTCTCGAAAATATCGCCGATCGCATTGAGGTTGGCGACGGATTCGGCAAGCGTCGCGCCTTCGGGCGCGGCATCGACGTCGTGGAACGTGAAGAAGGGCACGTCGAGCAGTCGGAACAGCTCGAAGGCGATGTCGGCCTTGGCGCGCGCCATCGCCATGGCGTCGGAGCCGTGATGCCATGGACGCAGGAAGGTCTCGCCGCCGAAGGGATCGCCGCCGGGCCAGCAGAACGAGTGCCAATAGCAGACCGCAAAGCGCAGATGATCCTCGAGCCGCTTGCCGCGGACGATGCGGTCCTTGTCATACCAGCGGAAGGCAAGCGGGTTCTTGGCGTCCTTGCCGCCATAGGCGACCGGGTCGGCTGCGCCGAAGAATTTTGGTAACGCGTTCACAGTGAAAACTCCTTCAGCGCGGGGTAGAGCTTGCGCCACTGCTGATAGGCCTCGTCATAGGCCGCAGCGCGCGACGGGTTGGGCGTGAATGTCGCAAGGCGCCGCGGAGGCGTGCAGACCTGCGCGGGATTTTCGCCCGTAGCGGCGAGCCGGCCGAGCCGGGCAGCGCCGAGCGCGGCGCCGACCTCGCCCTCCTCGACGCGATGCACGGCAATGCCGAGCACGTCGGCGCAGATCTGCGCCCACAGCGCCGAGCGGGAGCCGCCGCCGACGAGATCAACTTCAGAGATCGCCGAGCTGGCACTGCCGAGCGCGGCAAGATTGTCGCGCGCGGCAAAGGCGACGCCTTCGAGCACCGCCTGCACGATTGCGTCGCGCCCGGTGGCGCCGCGCAGACCGATGAAAGCGCCGGCCGCGGCCGCATCATTGTGCGGCGTGCGCTCGCCATCGAGATAGGGCAGAAACTTCACCGGGCCTGGTCCGGCCACGCTGTCGCCGAGCGGCGCGAGCAACGAGGCTGTCGGTGTCGCCATCACGCCGGAGAGCCAGGCCAGCGAAGCGGCGGCCGAGAGCATCACGCCCATCTGGTGCCAGAGGTCGGGCAGCGCATGACAGAAGGCGTGCACGGCGAGGGCCGGCGCCGGCGCAAATTTGTCGGTGACGCGGAAGATGACGCCGGAGGTTCCGAGCGACAGGAAGGCATCGCCCGGTGCGATCGCCCCGAGCCCGATCGCACTTGCTGCATTGTCGCCGGCGCCGCCGGCAACGACGACATTCTTTGCCATGCCCCAGCGCTGCGCGAACCCGCCCGCGAGCGTTGCGCTCGCCTCGCTGCCCTCGACCAGGCGCGGCATGTGGTGCAGATCGAGCCCGGTGGCCTGCAGCAGCTCCGCCGACCAGCGGCGCTGGCCGACATCGAGCCAGAGCGTGCCTGATGCATCCGACATGTCCTCGACCATCTCGCCGGTCAGGCGGTAGCGGACATAGGCCTTTGGCAGCAGCACCTTGGCAACGCGCTTGAAGACCTGCGGCTCGTGCCGCGCGACCCAGAGCAGCTTTGGCGCGGTGAAGCCGGGCATCGCCAGATTTCCGGCGATGGCGTGCAGCGAGGGGCAGCGGCGCTCGAGCTCGACGCATTCAGCATGCGAACGGCCATCGTTCCAGAGGATCGCCGGCCGCAGCGGGCGTCCATCGGTGTCAAGCAGCGTGGCGCCATGCATCTGGCCTGACAGGCCGATGCCGCGCACGGCGGCGACATCAACGGGACGAGCAGCGGCAAGATCGTCGACGGCGCCGATGGCGGCCTCGACCCAGGAATCCGGATCCTGCTCGGACCACAGCGGCTGTGGATGCGACAGCGCAAGCTCGCGCGCGGCCGTCGCGACAACCGCGCCGGCCTCGTTCACAAGCACCGCTTTCACACCGGACGTACCGATGTCCAATCCGATAAACAAACGCGTCCTCCCTCTTCGTTTTGAGCGTGCTCCGTCCGGACAACGATTGCTTTCCGAATCACGCTGCCGCGGTGCGCGATCTGACGTCGCGCTTGCCGCAATCACTCATTTCAACACACGACCGCCGCGCCCTTTCGGTTACGGCAGATTGTCCCGCATCAGGATGTCGATGCGAATCTTCTCCTGTTCACTCAAGATCGGCTCGTTCCGCGCCAGCGACAGCAGCACGCGCACGGCGGCGCGCGCCTCGTGCCCCGGATTCTGCGAGATCGCGACATCCAGCGTGCCCTGCAGCAACAATCTGCGTGTCATCGCCGTGAGGTCGTGAGCGATAAAGACAATCTGCTTGTCGCGACCTGCCTCGGTCAGAGCGGTGGCCACGCCCTGCGTGCCGGCGCCGACATTGTAGAGGCCGATGATATCTGGGTGCTTGCCGAGCAGCCGCGAGATCAGCTGCTGAGAGCGGTCGTCCTCGTCGCGCCCCTCGAGCAGGGGCAGGATGTCGAGGTGCGAAAACTCCGACGCCATCACCTGATTGAAGCCGAAAATGCGCTCCGCATGGTCGCGCAGGCCCTGCGAGCCCGCGATGATGGCGATCTTGCCGGATCTTTGGCCGACCAGCCTCCCGACCAGCGCACCCGCGGTGCGGCCCGCGGCGATATTGTCGATGCCGACATAGTGGTGGCGGCGCGACGACGGCACGTCGGACACCAGGGTCACGACCTTGATGCCACGGTCGACGAGATCATTGATGGCGGCGCGCACGCTCGGATGGTCGAGCGCGACGACCGCGACGCCGTCATACTCGCTGCCGGCAAGCTCCTCCAGCGAGGCCGCCAGCACCGACGGGTCGAATACATCGGTGATGACCATCTCAACGGCGAGGCGGCGGGCAGAGAGCCACGCCGACATCTCGCCCAGATAGGCCTTGATCTGCAGCATGAACGGGTTGGCCCCGACAGGCATCACGAAGGCAAACCGGCGGGCACGGCCCCGGGCGAGCTCGGCCGCGGCCACATGGGGCTGGAAGGCATTGCGCGCGATGATCTCCTGGACGCGCCGGACCGTGTCCGGCCGCACGCCCGGACGGTTGTGCAAGACGCGGTCGACGGTCGCAAGGCTGACACCGGCCTCGCGGGCGATGTCCTTCAGCGTCAGCGCGGCGGATGCGGTCTCTTCGGCCATGGCTGAAGGCTAGCAGAGGCGTTTTGAGGTGCGCAACTCATTTTGAGGGGCAGGACGCCATTTTCGAGCGCCGGTTGCGCAGGACTTCGCCTAGCCCTTTGTTTTGACGCGCCTTATTGCGCCAACCGTTATCCACTTCGCTTGAGAAGGCTCTATGCGACGAGATCAAGCGCGAGGAAGAGACTGTTGGGGTCCTCGACATAGCCCTCGAACGGGGCGCAAGGCACGAAGCCGTGGGCCCGGTAGAGCGCGTGCGCCGGCTTGAAATAGTCCCAGGAGCCGGTCTCCAGGCTCAGCCGCCTCATACCGCGCCTGCGCGCCTCGGCAATGATGTGGCGGAGCATCTCCCCGCCAAAGCCGCGGCGCCGCGTGCTCTGCAGCGTATGCATCGACTTCACCTCGCCGTGCTCGGCCGAGAGCGTCTTCAGCGCACCGGTCGCGACCAGCGTCTCGCCGTCCCACCCGGTCCAGAACGCGACGTCGCTGGCACGAAGGCCGGCGAGATCGAGCGCGTGAGCGCTGCCCGGCGCGGTCTGCGCCCGCGCCGCCGTGACGTGATAGTCGAGCAATGCGACCACGCGCGGGTCAAAAGTATCGCCGGTACGGATCTGCATCGTCATGGCCTCACGTCAGTTGCAAGCGTCTTCTGCATGAAGACGAGATCGAGCCAGCGGCCGAACTTGCAGCCGACCTCCGGCATGCGGGCCACCTCGACAAAGCCGAGCGAGGCGTGCAGGCCGATCGAGCCGGCATTGAGGGCCTCGATTCCGGCGATCATGGCATGCTTGTTCATCGCCGTAGCGCGCTCGATCAGCGCGGCCAGCAGGCTGCGGCCGATGCCGGCGCGATGATGGCGCTCGTCGACATAGACCGAATTCTCGACCGTATGGCGATAGCCGGGGAACGGACGGAAATCGCCGAACGAGGCGAAACCGACGACATCCCTGCCCTTCATCGCGACCAGCACGGGATAGCCCGCCTGCTGCCTTGCGCGGATCCATTCGCGCCGCGAAGAGAGATCGGCCGGCCCGTCGGTCCAGACCGCCGTGGTGTTGATCGCGGCGAAATTATAGATGACGAGGATATCCGCGGCATCCTCCAGCGTGGCGTCCCGTATGATCAGCGGCATCACATTTTCCCGTAAGATGTGCCGCGCCTGGTGATGATGACGTAGCGGGCATCCTGCTTGGTTTCGTTCTCGAAGGTCACCGCGCGCATGACGTCGAAGTCGAGGCAGTCGCCTTCGCGCAGGCGCACCGTCTTGGCGTCGATATGCACGCAGACCGCGCCCTCCAGCATCAAGAGCTGCTGGGTGAAGGCGTTGCGGCCCCAGGGGCTGTAGGGCACCCGCGCGCCGGCCGGCATGTCGACGACGATGATCTCGATGCCGCTCGCCGCATCGACCGGCGAGGCATGTCGGCGCCGGTAGCCGCTATCGGGATCGCGCCATTGCGGCTGGTCGGCGAGGCGCGTCAGCCGCTCCGGCGGCTTCTCCGAGAGCGCAACGACGTCGCTGAGCGAGACGTCGAGCGCCGCGCAGAGCTTGTTGAGCAGCGCCGCCGTCGCGCTGCTCTGCGCCCGCTCCACCCGCCCGATCATGGCCCGGCTGACGCCGGATCGGCTGGCGAGCTCGTTCAACGTCATCCCTGCCTGCATCCTCAGAGTCTTCAAGCGGCGACCGATCGCGCGATCGAGTTTTTGCTGGTCCATGGCCCTCCGATCCGAACATCGCCCCGGCACAGGGACCGCATCCGCCGGACTGGGGAGAGCTTAGAGCGGAGGAGCGGGGCGTGCCGCGAGCGAGAGGCTAATATATTGGAATCTTTGCGCGCTGGGCAGTAACGTTTAGGATGCACCAACAACCATGCAGCGGGGAGGCGATGACATGAGCGGACCGACGCAGCGGATCATCAAGGCCAACGGCATCAACCTCAACATCGCCGAACAGGGCGAGGGTCCGCTGGTGCTGCTCTGCCACGGCTTTCCGGAAAGCTGGTACTCGTGGCGCCACCAGCTCGAGGCGCTGGCGGCGGCCGGCTACCACGCCGTCGCGCCCGACATGCGCGGCTACGGCAAGAGCGACAAGCCCGAGGCGATCGACCAGTACTCGATCTTCCACATGATCGGCGATCTCGTCGGCGTGCTCGATGCGTTCGCGGCAAAGAGCGCCATCATCGTCGGCCATGACTGGGGCGCCGGGATCGCCTGGCACGCGGCGCGGCTGCGCCCCGACCGCTTTCGCGCCGCGGCCATTCTCAGCGTGCCGTATCGCCCGCGCAGCGAGGTGCGCCCGACCAGCGTGATGCCGCAGACCGAGGAAGCCCAGTTCTATCAACTCTACTTTCAGCAGCCCGGCGTCGCCGAAGCGGAGTTCGAGGCTGATACGCGCAAGACGCTTGCGGCGATGCTGTTCGGCGGCTCTGGCGAGGGCGTCACCGCCATTCGCGCCATGGCGGCCGCGAGCGGACAGACGTCAAAAGGAGTCGGCATGGTCTCGCGCAAGGACGGCATGCTGCCGAAAGTGCCGGTGCCGGTGCCGTCATGGCTGAGCGCCGCCGACCTCGACTATTACGCCGCCGAATTCGCCGGCAGCGGTTTTCGCGGGCCGCTCAACTACTACCGCAACATCGACCGCAACTGGGAGCTGATGGGCGCGTTCGAGGGCGTGAAGGTCACGGTGCCCACGCTGTTCATCGCCGGCGACCTCGACATGGTGATCGCCTTCCCCGGGGCGGCCGAGCATCTCGCCAACATGAAGCAATGGGTGCCAGAGCTGCGCGAGATCAAGATGCTGCCGGGCTGCGGACACTGGACGCAGCAGGAGCGGCCCGCCGAAGTGAACGCCGCCATCGTGGAGTTTTTGCGCGGCCTGCCGGGCTGAGGAGGCTTGATGGAGCGGGCGAAGGGAATCGAACCCTCGTATGCAGCTTGGGAAGCTGCCGTTCTACCATTGAACTACGCCCGCCGATGCGCGTGTCCGGCGCCCATCCTGATTAGCCGAGACAGTGTCCGGCGCCAAGCGGTTTGGCGCGTCAGGCCGGACAGTTGTTAATGTCCTGGCAAGATTCCAGGTGCGCCGAATTGTGGCAGTGTTATGATGGCCGTATCGGGGGAGCAGCGTGCACTGGGTGGGGCGTGTGCATGGTGGGGCGTGCCTACACAATATTCGACACGGCGATCGGGCGCTGCGGCATCATCTGGAGCAGCACCGGCGTGGTCGCCGTGCAATTGCCCGAGGCACGGGAGATCGACACCCGCCGCCGGATTTTCCAGGTCCACCCTGAAGCGCGCGAGCAGATCGCGCCTGTTAACACCGAGCTCGCCATCGAGGGTATCGTGGGCCTGCTGCAGGGCAGCGACCCCGATTTTTCCGACGTCAGCTTAGATGCCGGCGGCGTGCCGGCCTTCAACCGGCGGGTCTACGAATACACCTGCACCATCCCGCCGGGGGAGACGCGCACCTATCACGAGATCGCCAAGGCGCTGGGCGCCTCCGGCGCGGCGCATTCGGTGGCTCAGGCGATCGCCAAAAATCCCTACATGATCATCGTGCCTTGCCACCGGGTGCTGGAAACGGGCGGCTATGCCGACCGGATTTCGCCTTATGGCGGGGTGATCTCCAAGCGGCGCCTGCTGGCGCTCGAAGGCGCGCACCCGATCGCCAGCAAGACGCTGTTCGAGGTGCTGCTGCCCGTTGCCCCGCCACGTTCACCCAGCTAAGGCGCGATCCAGATCGCACCTTAGCTTATTTTTCTGGGCATGATCTTGTCGGAAAACCGCTTACACTTTTCCGGATCATGCCTAGATAGCTGGCATGGATGCGACCACGCTGCTGACGTCTCAGTCGATGACCGTCTGCGAGTTTCGCTGCGACGCGGGACCCGGCGACACGCCGTTTGCAGAGTGCCGTACCGGTCATTCCATCGCCTATGTCCGCGCGGGCAGCTTTGGCTGCCATTGCCGCGCGGGCTTCTTCGAGCTGGTGGCGGGCTCGCTGTTGGTCGGCGCGCCCGGCGAGGAATACACCTGCACGCATGAACATGTCTGCGGCGACGTCTGCCTCGGTTTCTTCTTCAGCGAGAATCTCGTCGATGCCCTCGGCGGGCGGCGCGAGACCTGGCAGGTCGGCGCGACACCGCCGCTGCCCGAGCTGATGGTGCTGGGCGAGCTGGCCCAGACGGCGGCAGATGGCAACAGCGATTTGGGCCTCGACGAGGTCGGCCAGATTCTCGCCGGCCGCTTTGTCGATGTCGTCTCCGGCAAGCCGCGCAAGCGGGTCACGCCGACGGCGCGCGACCGCCGCCGTGCGGTCGAGGCCGCGTTGTGGATCGACGCCAATTCGCATGCCGCGATCGATCTGGAACAGGCCGCGCGCCTGGCGGACTTGAGCCCGTTCCATTTCCTGAGGCTGTTCTCCACCGTGCTCGGCGTGACCCCGCATCAATATCTGGTGCGCTCGCGGCTGCGGCACGCGGCGCGCCTGCTCGCGGACGATGACATTGCCGTCACGGACATCGCCTATGACGTCGGCTTCGGCGACCTCTCCAACTTCGTCCGCACCTTTCACCGCGCCGCCGGCCTGTCGCCGACCAGGTTCCGCCAGGCTTCGAAGGGGATGCGCAAGATTCTCCAAGAGCGGCTTACCCTCAACTGAATAGGCTCGTCTCCGGTGCGCGCCACGGGCAGCGCGCTTTGCGATGGAGATGATCATGTACGACCATATCGGATTGCGCGTTGCCGACCTCGACGCCGCCACGCGGTTCTACACCGCGGCACTGGCGCCGCTCGGTTACGTGCTGTGCTCGAGCGGCGACGGCTATGCCGGCTTCGGGCCGAAGGGCGAGCCGGCGCTGTGGCTGCACCTGAACAAGGGCCGCAAGGCCGACGGCGCGCATATCGCGTTTCGCGCCAACGACCATGACGCCGTGAAGGCGTTTCACCGTGAAGGGCTGAAAAGCGGCGGCCGTGACAATGGCGGCGCGGGCTCGCGCAAGGATTACAGCCCGACCTATTACGCTGCGTTCTTGATCGATCCCGATGGCAATAATGTCGAGGCGGTTTGTACGTGAGATGCGACGAGACGCGCCACGAACGCGGTCATTCCGGGATGGTGCGTAGCACCAGACCCGGAATCTCGAGATTCCGGGTTCGCGCTCTGCGCGCCCCGGAATGACTCCAACGAAATGGAAACTCCCATGGCCTCCATCCACAACGACGTCTCCCTCCCCGCCCCGGCCCGCGACGTCTGGGACGCGGTGCGCGATTTCGGCGCGCTGCCTCAGCGGCTGGTGCCGGGCTTCGTCACCGCATGCCAGCTCGACGGCGATACGCGCATTGTCACCTTCGCCAACGGCTCGGTTGCGCGCGAAGTGCTGGTCGATCGCGACGATATCAGGCAGCGGCTGGTGTACGCGATCAGCAGCGAGCGGCTGAAGCATTACAGCGCCTCGGTGCAGGTGATCGCCGACGGCGAGGCAAGCTGCCGCCTGATCTGGACCATCGACATGCTGCCGAACGAGCTTGCAGCTTACGTGCAGGAGCAGACCAAGCTGGCTGTCGCCGCCATGCACAAGGCCTTCCCGTAGTTTTTATTTACGCATGATCTCCGCGCAAACGCGTTCCGCGTTTGTCGCGCGGGAAAACCGCTGCACACTTTTCCGGATCATGCGCGTGCAGCGTGATCCTTCTCACAGAGCCCGCCCCTCATCGGCCGTAACCATGGCTGCGTGCGTCCTGACGGCCTCGCTCTCCCGGCGGCGCCACGCACGCGAGGAGCATGCCATGAGAGGTGCGGACAAGGTGATCTGCCAGGCAGCTGCCGTGCTGCTGCTGTTTTCGATTTCGAGCGCGCCGGCGAAGGCGCAATTCGCAGGCCTCGGCGGTGCCGGTGGCGGGGACATGATGACCCAGATGGCGCCGATGCTGGAGATGATGAAGGCGAAGATGGGCAAGCGCCGCTTCGCCATGCTGATGCAGACCATGGGCCCGATGATGAGCCGCATGATGGAGAACGGTGGCGGTGGCCTTGGCGGAATGATGGGCGGCGGCATGGGCGGCCTCGCCGGCGGCAATCTCGGCGGCGGCTTCGGCGCACCCAATTACGGCGCCGGCTATGCACCGATGGGCGGCATGGGCGGCGGCGATATCATGGGCATGCTCGGCGGCGCCGGCGCCGGCGACATGATGGCGATGATCCCGCAACTGATGCGGCTCGCCAATGTCGGCGGCGGCCACCGCCGCCACAGGCATCGTTAGTCAGCAACCGACAGCACAGGCGCGACGGCGAGTTTCGCGTCTCGCGGCCCCCAGCGCGTCAGCACCACGCTGGAGCACGAGAGCACGCCGAGCACAACCATCGAGCTCGCGGCGAGCCAGAATAAGCTTTGCGCGGTAGCGTCATGCGTCGACAGCCACCAGCCGATGCTCGCGATGTAGATCAGCCGGGCGGTCTGCGCCAGCACAGGACCGATCACCTTGGCTGCACCTTGCGAGGAGAAATACATCGTCGTTGCAAGGCCGAAGAACGCGTAGAACGGCCCGACCGTCGAGAGATATTGATGGCTCGCCGCGCGCACGGCCGCGCTATCGGTGAAGATGTTGACCCAGAGATCGGGGAAGATCGCAACGAGGCATGCTGGCGCGCCGACGGCCACGAAGGCGGCGGCACCGGCGGTCCAGGCGATGCGGCGCGCCCGCGCGATGCGGCCCGCCCCGATCGCCATTCCGACCATGGGCACGCAGGCGATACCGAACGAGAACGCGATCGAGGTCAGCAGGAATTCGAGCCGCGCGCCGATGCCGTAGCCGGCGAGGATCGCGGTGCCGAATTTGGCCAGCATGTGGGTGAAGATCGAGATCGTCAGCACCGATTGCAGCGGCGAGAAGCAGGCGATGGCGCCGACCTTGAGGATGTCGAAGAACATCACCCATTGGATGCGCAAGCCGCGGAGTTTTGGAACGACGCGAGCGCGGCCGGAGAACAGGTACCAGCCCATCACGCAGATATTCATGGAGTAGGCGATCAGCGCGCCGGCGGCGACGCCGCGCATGCCGAGTTGCGGAAACGGTCCGAGCCCGAGGCCCAGCGTGCCGCCGAGCACGATCTGCCAGACCGCAGAGTTGAGGATGAGAAACGACGGCAAACGCATATTGCCGGTGCCGCGCAGCACGCCCGCCATGGTGTTGAGCAGCCAGGGCAGCACGGCACCGCCGAAGAACACCTGGGTGTAGGCGATCGCATGCGTCAGCACATTGCCGCGGCCGCCGAGCATCGTCAGCACCTGAGGGCCGAAGATCAGCATGCCGAGCATGAAGACGAGGCCGAAGGTGATGCCGATCAGCAGCGCATGCGCAGCCAGCGTCCCGGCACGCTCGCGGTCGCCGGCGCCGAGCGCGCGTGCGATGGCGGAGGCCACGGCGCCGCCCATGGCGCCGCCCGACATGGTCATGGTCAGGATCACTGTCGGAAACACCAGCGCCATCGCGGCCAGCGCCTCGACGCCGAGCCGGCCGATATAGGAGGTCTCGGCGATCACCGTGCAGGTGCCGGCGGACAGCGCGACAACGTTCGGCCAGGCGAGGGAGAGCAGCGTGCGCAGGATCGGCCCGTCGGTCAGCGCGCCCCGTATCGGGCGCGCGGGCGACGGTCGCGGACGTTCCTGCTCATCGACCGGGATCTCGGCGACCTCAGTCATTTCCTCTCCCGGACAAATGCGCCATTCGCGGCCTGGCAATGCTTAGGTGCATCAATCATTCGCTCGCGCGAAAGGCGCGGCTGCGCACTTGTTAGCACGCTGGTTGCCGATTCCTCCTGCGTCAGGTGCAGGCGTGCCCTGCGGCAGCGCATTTCAAGCGGCGGAATTAACCGATCGTCCAGACCAGCGGCGGGCGGCCGCCAGCGCTGGGGCGCAGGTGTACGCCGATGTGCCGGCCGCATCCGGCGGCGAGTCCCTCGAGCAATCCCTCCAGCACCTTGGCGCAGGCGCCGTGATAATCAGTGACACCGTCCATCAGCTTCCAGCTCTGCTGGCGGATTTCGAATGTGGCTTCGGATTGCGTGGTCTCGGCCGCATCGTCCTGCGCGGCGAACAGCGCGCTCAGGAAGGACGCGAACGCGCTCGCGCCGCCGCGGCGCATCGCCAGCGGCGCCGCGATCTCGTCGAAAAACTGCATGCCGATCAGCTTACCGGTGATGCGCAGGAGATAGCCGGCATCTTCCGGCCCGAATAGTTGCACCATCACCGGCGCGGCGGTGCGCACATATTCCATGGCGTAGTTGCGATAGGCCTTTTCCAGCCGCGGCCTTGGCCAGCTCGCGAGGGGGAGCGCCGGCGCGGTCTTCGCATCGAACAGCGGGGCCTCCAGATGCCGCGCGTAGACGAGGCGTTGATCCGGTTCGAGCGGATGGTCGTATTGATGGTAGTAGCCTTCGAGCCCGTCCTGGCCGTCGACGCTCTGTTTGGTGCAGACGAAGCCCAGCCTGAGATCGCCGAGTGCGACGCCGTTGTTGGCGTGCCAGCCGCGCAGCATCGCGCGGCTCACCTCGCCCGGCACGCCGCAGATTGCCGCGCCTTTCCAGATCCAGCGCGGCGGCGGATAGCGGATCCAGGCCTTGGTGTCGCTCTCATACATGTATTCGACATGCACGCCGCCGATCCAGTTGGAGAGATAGTGATATTGTGCCGCCGCCACCGCCGGCGGCAGATGATCGATCCCGAGCTTCTTCAGCCCGGGCAGGAAGCGCTCCTGCTGCTGGCGACGGAACACGCGGAAGACGAATTCGGCGGCGTCGGCCGTGCCGCGACGCGTGACCACGGTGAGGATGAGGCCGGTGAAGTAGGCGTGATAGAGATCGGCGACCGCACGCCAGCGCTTCCATTGCGCTGCTTGCGCGGCGTCTGCGGCGGTCATGCTTCGCTCCCGATCGTGGTTTTGATCGAGTGTGTCATCGCAGATGGAGCGGCGCAACCAACCACACATTCGCTGTCATCGCCCGGCGAAGACCGGGCAATCCAGTATTCCAGAGACTGATGTGATTGAATCGAGAAGCCGCGGCGTACTGGATTCCCCGCCTGCGCGGGGAATGACAGCGGGGTATGAGGCTAGCAGCTACACCCGGAAATGCTTGCTCAGCTTCAACCCCTGCGCCTGGTAGTTGGAGCCGATGCGCTGGCCGTACATGGCGTCGGGGCGGGACAGCATCTTCTCGTAGACGAGGCGGCCGACGATCTGGCCGTGCTCGAGGATGAACGGAACCTCGCGCGAGCGCACTTCCAGCACGGCGCGCGCTCCTAGCCCGCCGGCACCGGCATAGCCGAAGCCTGGATCGAAGAAGCCGGCATAGTGCACGCGGAATTCGCCGACCAGCGGATCGAACGGCACCATCTCCGCCGCGTAATCGGGCGGCACTTGCACGGCTTCCTTGGAGGCGAGGATGTAGAACTCGCCGGGATCGAGGATCAGGCTGCCGTCGGGACGGGCCGAGATCGGCTCCCAGAAATCTTCCACCGCATAGCCGGAGCGACGATCGACATCCACCACGCCGGTGTGGCGCTTGGCGCGATAGCCGACGAAGCCATTGCCCTTCTCCCCGGAGAGATCGACCGAGACGGCGACGCCGCCGGTGAGGTCGGCATCGTCGATGTCGACGAGGCGTTCAGTGGCATGGAGCGCATCGAGCGCATCGGCATTGAGGATGGCGTCACCAGTGCGGAAGCGCACTTGGCTTAGGCGCGAGCCTTCGCGGACCAGCACCGGAAACGTCTTCGGGCTGATCTCGGCATAGAGCGGGCCGTGATAGCCGGCGCCGATCATATCGAAGCGGCGCGTGCCGTCGGCGATCACGCGGGTGAAGACGTCGAGCCGGCCGGTCGAGCTTTTCGGATTGGCCGCCGCGACGATCTCCGGCGGTAGCGCCAGGCTCTCCAGCAGCGGCACGATATAGACGCAGTTGGTTTCCAGCACTGCACCGTCGGAGAGGCTGAACTCGTGCAGCTTCAACTGGTCGATGCGCTCGGCGACGGTGGCGCCGGGACCGGGCAGGAAACTGGCGCGGACGCGATAGGCGATATCGCCGAGACGCAAATCGAGGCTCGCCGGCTGAATCTGGCTTTCGACGAAATCATAGGCGGGCAGGATGAGGCCCGCTTCCGCCATCGCCGCGATCATGCGGTCGGGCAGGATACCATTGGCGTCGGCGGCAACCGTGAACGTCAACCGGGGGTCCTCGTCTGGGGTCGCGTACATCCGGACTTGCGGGATATACGAGCCTTTTACGGCTATCCGATGGACGCCTTGACGGAAAGGGCATTGCGGAATATGAGCATCACTTATCCCGTGGTGATTTGAGCCGGCCGGCTTGCAGCCACGTTAAATAAGTCGCTAAACAGGCCGGGGACCTCTGTGATCCCGGCCCGTGGAGATATCCAGGCCGGTTTTTTTATGACCGTCTCGACAAGACGGTCATATCGGAGGGTCCTATGTCGAAGTCGCCTGCCTCTTACCGCCCCGAAACCCGCCTGGTCCATTCCGGCACCCTGCGCTCGCAATATGGCGAGACGTCGGAGGCGCTGTTTTTGACCCAGGGCTATGTCTACAACAGCGCCGAGGAGTGCGAGGCGCGGTTCAAGGGCGAGGACCCCGGCTTCATCTATTCGCGTTACTCGAATCCGACGATCGCGATGTTCGAGCGCCGTATGATCGAGCTCGAAGGCGCCGAAGCGGCACGCTCGGCGGCGACAGGCATGGCCGCGGTGACGACGGCGATCCTCGCGCCGCTCAAGGCCGGCGACCATGTCGTGGCCTCGCGCGCGCTGTTCGGCTCGTGCCTCTACGTCATTCAGGATCTGCTTCCTCGCTACGGCATAGAGACCACGCTGGTCGATGGCGCCAATCTCGACCAATGGCAGCGCGCGGTGAAGCCGAACACCAAGACGTTCTTCCTGGAGAGCCCGACCAATCCGACGCTCGACGTGCTCGACATTCCCTCGATCGCCGAGATCGCCCACAAGGGCGGCGCGCGGCTCGTGGTCGACAACGTGTTCGCGACGCCGATCTGGCAGAGCCCGCTCGCGTTAGGCGCCGACGTCGTCGTCTACTCCGCGACCAAGCACATCGACGGCCAGGGCCGGTGCCTTGGCGGCATCATCCTGTCCTCGGAAGCCTTCATCGCCGAGCACATCCACAATTTCATGCGCCAGACCGGCCCGTCGATCTCGCCCTTCAACGCCTGGGTGCTGCTCAAGGGCCTGGAGACGCTAGGTGTGCGCGTGCGCGCGCAGACCGATACGGCAGCGCGCATCGCCGATGTGCTGGCGAGCCATCCCAAGATCGCGCGGCTGGTCTATCCCGGCCGCGAGGACCATCCGCAGGCGGCTCTGGTGAAGAAGCAGATGCGCGGCGGCTCGACGCTGGTCGGCTTCGAGGTCAAGGGCGGCAAGGCGGCTGCATTCCGCGTGCTCAACGAGCTCAAGCTCGCGAAGATCTCGAACAATCTCGGCGATGCCAAGAGCCTCGTCACGCATCCGGCGACGACGACACATCAGCGGCTGAAGCCGGAAGATCGTGCCGCGCTCGGCATCAGCGAGGGATTCATCCGCTTCTCGGCCGGGCTCGAGCATGCGGATGATCTGATCGAGGATCTGACCGCGGCGCTGGAGAAGGCGTGAGGTGATCGCGAAATCGTAGGGTGGGTCAGCCCCGCGGATTGCGCGAAGCGCAAACCGCGCGGCGTAACCCACCAACCTCGTTCGGCATTCGCGGAAGCATGGTGGGTTACGGCTTCGCCTGACCCACCCTACGGCAGCGGAGTTACATCGGCCGGTAGGTCCGCACGTCCGCGGGCACGTTCACCCCGATCTTGATCTGGCCGACCGAGTGGATGATGTCGTCGCCGAGCAGCTGGGCGAAGCAGGCATAGCCCCAATCGTTCATGTGCAGGCCGTCGGCGATGACGAAACTCTCGACCGGAAGCGCCTGCTTCTCGTGCCAGTCGCGCATCACCTCGAAGCGCGGGAAGATGCCGACGTGACGAAGCTCGGCGACCTTGCCGAGCAGCTTCACCATCTTGCTTGCGCTCTCGGGACGCTCGGTGACCCTGGGCGAATACTGCGGGTCGACCAGCACGATATCGGAATTGCCCGCAGCCTGGATGCGAGTGATGCCGTCCTCGACCATCTTGGCGGTGTCGCCGGGATCGAGATTGCGCAGCACGGCGTTGGTGCCGACCTGCCAGATCACGAGATCCGGATGCACGTCGATCACCTCCTTCTGGAGGCGCTTCATCATCTCGGGCGCGTCCTCGCCGCCGACGCCGGCATTGATGACGGTGATGTCAGCGGTCGGATATTGCCGGCGCAGCTGCGCAGCGAGACGGTTCGGATAGTTGAAGTCGGGCGAGCTCGCGCCATAGCCCGCCGTCGACGACGAGCCGAACGCGACGATGACGACGGGTTGGCCCGCGACGAGCTTGCCCGCGACATGCGGCAGCGAGCCCATCGTCTTGGCGCCGCCCTTCGGCGGCAGGCAGGGGACGCGGCTGAAAATATCGCCGGCGGATTTTGCGACCTGCTTCACCTTGTCGATGGCGCGCGAGGTGAGGCCGCGCTGATCGGTGGGCTGCTGGGCCGTCGTCGCAACCGTGGTCTGCGACGACGGGGTGGGCGCTGGGTTAGCGGCCTGCTGCGGCGCGGCAGTCGCCTGGGCGGCCTGAGCTCGGGCAGGTGCCTGCAGCACAGGCATCAGCATCAGCAGCGTCGCCACTGCGGGCGCGGACAACCATGTCGACAGGCCAAAAGGGCGGAAAGAACTCATTAACGCTAGACCTCAATTCTGCTGCTCGGTCGGCCCCAGATGGGCAGCATCGATCACGAACTGCGCCAACGCCCGGCCAAGGCAATCATGGACCTGCTTCGCCAGCTCAGGGCCGCGCGAGGCGCTGAACAGGTCGAACTGCCCCTGATCATTCCACTGCCGCATGATCGCGAAACGATCGAACAGCGGAATATCATGCTCCTGCGCCACCACCCGCATATTGTCGAGATAAGGCGGTGCCGAGATCATGGATTCGGTGCGCGGGCTGTATTGCAAATTCATCAAGACGACGTCGGCCCCTGCATGTTGCAGCGCAGCGACCCCATCGGTCACGGCGCCGCGAAAGTCATCGGGATCGATCGATCGGATAGCATCCACCGTCCCGGTCTGCCAGATGACCAAAGTAGGTGTTTTTGCTTCCATCAGCTTAACGAAGGTTCCGGCGGTCTCCTCCGCCGTCTTCTTGCTCTGTAGTTCTACGGATACGTGCACGGTCTCCGAAGGGGGCAGTTTCTCTTTCAAGACCGCCTCCATCCGTGCCGGATAGGAGCTGCTTTCCGAAAATGGGATCGTCGTCGACCGGCTTCCGACCACGAGGATCTCAAGCGGTTTGCCCGCCTTGACGGCGTCGGCGACCTTGGGGAGCTGGCTCTCGGTGGCGAGCAGATAAGGCGGCACTTCACAGGCTGCAGGGATCGCGGGCGTCGCAGGCGCAGCCTCGTCTGCGCGCGCCGAAGGCGCGGTGAGGTACCCGCATAGCAGGATCAGGCTCAGGATAACCTTCGCCTTCATCAGCCCCCTCCCGCCAGATCGGCGTTGCCGACGGCGTTTTTGGTTTTCGCACCGCTCTTGTCAGCTACGCGCTTGTACCACGAAATCACCCAGGCCATCGCCCACATGACCAGAATTCCTGAGAGACTAATCAGCGCATGCATGGCGGGTCCACCGGAGACCTCGGCCAGGATGAAATGGCCGGCAAAGGCGAGGAAGACGCCGAGACAGAAGATCTCCAGCGAGTGCTGGCCGCACACGATCAGCGGCCGCAACCATTGCGATTTCAGGCCCGGCCATTCCCGCGGCAGGAAGCGCACGGTGAGCGCGGCCAGCGCCAGGAAATGCGTGAAGCGCAGCACGTCGAGATCGGTCTTGTCGATCGGATACATCCACTGCTCGATCCGCTTCGGCATGAAGTGCGAAAGCTGCGGGACGTACCAGGTCAGCGTCACGTAGAACGCCGCAACGAGATAGGCGATCGAGATCCACAGCGTCACGGGCGAAGCCAGAATGCGCGACATGCGTCGCGCACCTCCGAGCGCGCACCATGCGCCGAACACGAACAGCAACTGCCAGGCAAAGGGATTGAACGCCCAGAAACCGTTCGGATAGGCGGAGAAGTACAGATCGAACTGCCAGGTCGCCGCGTAAAGCAGCGCCGAGAGCGCGAGCGTGACATCGGGCCGCCATTTCATCGACCACAGGATCAACGGCAGCGCGAGCATCAGGACGATATAGAGCGGCAGCACGTCCATGTTGACGGGACGGAAGCGCAAGAGAAGCGCCTGCACGATGGTGATGTCGGGCTGCTTGAGAAAATCCATGATGCCCATCTCTTCGGTGTAGAGCGGGTTCTCGAAGCTGGTCGCGACGTAGGAGATTTCGGCGAGGAAGATCGTGAACAGGAAGACGTGGGCGACATAGATTTGCCAGACCCGCCGCAGGACGCGCGCCGTGGCGATGACGACACCGCTCTCCAGCATCGCGCGGCCGTAGACGAAGGCTGCGGTGTAGCCCGAGATGAAGATGAAGATCTCGGTGGCGTCGCTGAAGCCGTAATTGCGTATCGTGAACCAGGTCAGCAGATTGGGCGGCAGATGGTCGATGAAGATCAGCCACAGCGCGAGGCCGCGGAACAGATCGAGCCTGAGCTCGCGCTCGCCGATGGCAGGCAGCGTGATGGCCGGCGCGGCGACGCGCGGCTTCGCGTCGACCGGTTTGGCCTCCGCGGGCTTGGCGCCTGCGGTTCCCGCGATCGTCGATCCCGTCACTTGATCGGCAATGGTCATGGGGGCCCAAAAACCCTTCCGCAAATCGCGACGTTTCAGGAGTGTACCGGTCCGGTCGCCGCCTCGCAAAGCGGCCGGATCACATCTGGGGTGTACTTCTTCGTGAATTCGGGCGGGACGATGTCGCCAAGGCCGCCTGCGGCGTTTGGTTCCTGGCCGGGTTTTCGTTATGATGCCAGCCATGTACCGCGCCGTGACCCGCCAGATCGAAGTGACCGTCGAGCCGAACTTTGTTCCGGAACAGTCCTCGGCCGACCGCTCGCGGTATTTTTGGTCCTACACCATCGTGATCACCAATTCGGGCGACGAGACCGTGCAGCTCAAGACGCGGCACTGGATCATCACCGATGCCACCGGGCGGCAGCAGGAGGTCAAGGGCGAGGGCGTGATCGGCGAGCAGCCCGTGCTCGCCCCCGGCGAACGCTTCGAATACACCTCGGGCGTGCCACTCTCCACCGCCTCCGGCTTCATGACCGGCCGCTACCTGATGGTCAGCGAAACCGGCGAGCGCTTCGAGATCGACGTGCCGACGTTCTCGCTGGACAGCCCTGACAACAAGCGGGTGTTGAATTAGAGGCGGGTGACCGTGCCGGTAGGTGAGAGTGCCGTAGGGTGGATTAGCCGAAGGCGTAATCCACCACTGGCTGTTTCCGCAGAGACAAAAGAGGTGGATTACCCTTCGCTAATCCACCCTACAATGCTGGCGCCTACGCGTCCTCGACGCCCGCTTCATCCGGCGTGAATTCGTACACCGAGCTACAGAACTCGCAGGTCACGACGACCTTGTCGTCCTTGACCATGGCGCTGCGATCGTCAGGCGAGAAGCTCTTCAGCATGGACGCGACCGCGTTGCGCGAGCAGGAGCATTGCGCTTTCAGGACCAGCGGGTTGAACACGCGCACGCCGCGCTCGTGGAAGAGGCGGTAGAGCAGCCGCTCACCGGAGAGATCGGGATCGATCAACTCGACGTCCTCGACTGTCTCGATCAGCGAGCGCGCCTCGACCCAGGCATCGTCTTCGGCGACGCTGTGAGCCTCAAGGCCCTCGGGCGCATCGCCGGGATGCAGATCGGCCTGCCGCGCGCGCTCCGGCGCCTTTGGCAAAAATTGCATCAGCATGCCGCCGGCGCGCCAGCGGTGCTTGCCGCCGTCGCTCGAGCGCCACTCCTCGCCGACCGCAAGGCGCACGCGCGTCGGGATCTGCTCGGAGCGCAGGAAATATTCGTGGGCGGCGTCTTCCAGGCTGCCGCCGTCGAGCGCGACCAGGCCCTGGTAACGGCTCATATCGGGCCCCTGGTCGATGGTCATGGCGAGATGACCGCGGCCGAGCAGCGTGCCGGAATTCATTCCAGCGTTCTTGGCATCACCGAGGCGCTCGGCATCGAAGCGCGCATAGGCGCGCAGGCGATCGGGCGCCTGATAGTCGACCACCAGGAACGACACCGGCCCGTCGGTCTGGGCCTGCAGGATGAAGCGGCCCTCGAATTTGAGCGCCGAGCCGAGCAGCGTCGTCAGCACGATGGCTTCGCCGAGCAACTTGCCGACCGGTGCGGGATAATCATGCTTGGTCAGGATGTCGTCGAGCGCCGGGCCAAGCCGCACCAGACGGCCGCGCACATCGAGCGCATCGACCTCGTAGGGCAGCACGGCGTCATCGACGGGAACTGCGGAAGGCGCGCGAACCGGGCTTTCGGGCCTGGTTTTCATGTCGGGGGATTGGGAAACCATGGCGCTTTATCTGGGGTCGGAGGGCGGAAATGGAAGCCCCCCGCATTCCGTGCTCAGAATGGCGGGCGGCGTAGCCCGGATGGAGCGCAGCGCAATCCGGGGAAGCCTTTCCGCGTTAAGAACCCCGGATTTCGCTGCGCTCCATCCGGGCTACAAGTGAGCCTACTTCACCGCGTCAAAACACCAGGCCAGAATGCCCTTCTGCGCGTGCAGGCGGTTTTCGGCCTCGTCGAACACGACTGACTGCGGGCCGTCGATCACCTCGTCGGTCACCTCCTCGCCGCGATGGGCGGGCAGGCAGTGCATGAACAGCGCATCGGGTTTGGCCAGCGACATCAGCTTGGCATTGACCTGGTAGGGCTTGAGCACGTTGTGACGGTGCTCGCCCTCCTTGTCGCCCATCGACACCCAGGTGTCGGTGACAACGCAATCTGCGCCCTTCACGGCGGCCTCGGGATCGGTGCCGAGCACGATCGGCGCGTCCGTCGCCTTGATCCAGTCGCGCATCACCTTCTTCGGGGCAAGCTCCGGCGGCGTTGCGACGTTGAGCTTGAACTTGAAGCGTTCGGCGGCATGCGCCCAGGACGCCAGCACGTTGTTGTCGTCGCCGGTCCAGGCCACGGTGCGGCCCTCGATCGGGCCGCGATGCTCCTCATAGGTCATGAGGTCGGCCATCACCTGACACGGATGCGAACGCCGCGTCAGGCCATTGATCACAGGAACGGTGGCATTCGCCGCGAGCTCCAGCAGCGCCTCATGGTTGAGGATGCGGATCATGATGGCGTCGACATAGCGCGACAGCACGCGCGCGGTATCGGCAATGGTCTCGCCGCGGCCGAGCTGCATCTCGGCACCGGTGAGCATGATGGGCTCGCCGCCGAGCTGGCGCATGGCGACGTCGAACGAGACGCGCGTGCGGGTCGACGGACGCTCGAAGATCATGGCCAGCGTCTTGCCCTCGAGCGGACGCACCGGCTGATGCGCCTTCTGCTTCGCCTTCATGGCGGAGGAGGCCGCGAGCATGCTCTTGAGCTCCGACAGCGGCAGCTCGTTGATATCGAGGAAGTGCTTGGGTGCCTTGCTCATCAGCTTGCCGCCCGCTTGTTGCCTGACAGCGCCGTGCAGGCGCGTTCGAGCCTGACGATGCTGTCCTCGATTTCCGCCTCGGTGACGATCAAGGGCGGCAGGAAGCGCACGACATTGTCGCCGGCGCCGACGGTGAGCAGCTTCTCGTTGCGCAAGGCTGCGACCAGATCACCCGATGGCACCACGGCCTTGATGCCGATCAAGAGCCCCTCGCCGCGGATTTCGCTGACGATATCGGGGTGACGGTCGATCACGGAGGCGAGCTTCTGCTTGAGCAGCAGCGACATCTTCTGCACGTGGTCGAAGAAGCCGGGCTTGAGCATGACGTCGAGCACGGCGTTCGCGGCCGCGATCGCCAGCGGATTGCCGCCGAAGGTCGAGCCGTGCGAGCCGGGGCCCATGCCGGCGGCCGCATCTGCAGTCGCCAGGATCGCACCGATCGGAAAACCGCCGCCGAGCGCTTTCGCCAGCGACATCACGTCGGGTGTGACGCCGGTGCGGCGATGGGCGAAGAGATCGCCGGTGCGGCCCATGCCGGTCTGCACCTCGTCGAAGGCCAGCAGCAAGCCTTTCTCGTCGCAGAGCTGGCGGAGCGCCTTGAGGAAGGCTGATGTCGCCGGACGCACACCGCCCTCGCCCTGGATCGGCTCGATCAGGATGCCGGCGGTATGTGGACCGATCGCCTTCTTCACGGCCTCGATGTCGCCATGCGGGACCTGGTCGAAGCCGTCCATCGGCGGACCGAAGCCTTCGAGATATTTTGCCGATCCCGTCGCGGCCAGCGTCGCGAGCGTGCGGCCGTGGAAGGCGCCCTCGAAGGTGATGATGCGATAGCGCTCCGGATGGCCCTTGGAGAAGTGATGATGGCGGACCAGCTTGATCACGCCCTCCAGCGCCTCGGCGCCGGAATTACAGAAGAACACGAAGTCGGCAAAGCTCTCATTGCAAAGACGCGCAGCGAGCTTCTCGCCGTCAGGGCTCTGGAACAGGTTCGACATGTGCCAGAGTTTCGTGGCCTGCTCCTGCAGCGCCTTGACCAGCGCCGGATGGGCATGGCCGAGTGCATTGACCGCAACGCCCGAGGTGAAATCGAGATAGCGATCGCCATTGGTTGCGATCAACCAGACGCCTTCACCGCGCTCAAAACCGATATCGGCCCTGGCGAAAACGGGGAGCAAATGCGGCGCGGCGCTGTTGGTCATGACGATCTCTTTGGTGGTCATCAGGATGTTTCGGACGGCCTGAACACGCATGGCGCAGCGCGTCATTTGGCCCGGAAAACGAAACGTGCCGCCTTTTAAGGGCGGCACGCGCGACTATCTTATGCTTGGCAATACGGGTGTCAATGCCGCCCGGAAAGCCTCGCGAAACGCTGAATCCGTAGTCTTGCGGTGGCGATTTTGCGGGATTTTCGCCACGGAACATGTGGACGCGAGTCGGCGGACTCTTGCGCGTGAGTCACGGCATATTGTAGCGTTTGGCTTGTCAGATACGACATCTCGTGCAGCGGTTCTGATCCCAAAAGTCCTCATGTACCGGCGTAAACGTTCGGGCGCATCTGGTGCGCCCGGCGAGCCTTAAGGGATTCTGGCGGCACGGGTTTTTCGAAGCTTAGGCATTCGTCGTGAGGCCCCGCAGATGGCTGGCGCCGGCGAAGGAAAGGATGCAATGACGGTTTTGACCTGGTCAGATGATCGCGTCGAGCAGCTGAAAAAGCTCTGGGAGGCCGGACTTTCGGCCAGCCAGATCGCCGCTGAGCTTGGAAACGTGACCCGCAACGCCGTAATCGGCAAGGTGCACAGGCTCGGCCTGTCCGGCCGCGCCAAGAGCCCCTCATCAGCAGCTCCGCGGCCGCGCAAGGCGCGTCCCGCGCAGCACATGATGCGGGTGAGCCGCCCCATGGCGCGCGGCAACACCGCGCTTGCGCAAGCTTTCGAGGTCGAGGTCGAGGCTGAACCTGTTACCTACGACAACGTTGTGCCGATGAGCCAGCGGCTCTCGTTGCTCGAATTGAACGAGGCCACCTGCCACTGGCCGGTCGGCGATCCCTCAAGCCCGGATTTCTTCTTCTGCGGCGGCAAGGCGCTCTCCGGCCTGCCCTACTGCGCCCAGCACTCGCGCGTGGCGTATCAGCCGGCGGCGGATCGCCGACGGGCGCCGGCGAAGCCGGGCACGCGCTGAGTACTTGGTTCAGACGACATCGTCGCGGTACAGGCCGGGACGAAAAAAAGCGCGCCACCTGGCGCGCTTTTTTTTGTTTGCTGGCGGGCAGCTTAGCTTGACGTCTGCTCGGCCTTCGCGAAGCGATCGTCGAGCGCGTAGCCTGCGCCGCGAACGGTGCGGATCGGGTCCTGCTCGCGGCCGAGATTGAGCAGCTTGCGCAGGCGGCCGATATGCACGTCGACGGTGCGTTCGTCGATATAGATGTCGCGGCCCCAGACGCTGTCGAGTAGCTGCTCGCGCGAGAACACCCGGCCGGGATGCTCCAGGAAGAACTCCAGCAGGCGATATTCGGTCGGTCCGAGATCGATCGGCCGGCCCGAGCGCGCCACGCGGCGCTTCTCGCGATCGAGCTCGATGTCGCCGAAGGCGAGCACGGTCGCGAGCCGCTCGGGGCTGGCGCGCCGCAGCAGGCCCTTCACCCGCGCGAGCAGCTCGGGCACCGAGAACGGCTTGACGATGTAATCGTCGGCGCCGGTGGCAAGGCCCCTGACACGCTCGCTCTCCTCGCCGCGCGCGGTGAGCATGATGATCGGCAGCTGCTTGGTGTCGGATCGCGTCCGCAACCGGCGGCATAGCTCGATCCCGGACAGGCCCGGCAACATCCAGTCGAGCACGATCAGATCGGGGATGTGCTCCTTGAGGCGGGTGTCGGCGTCGTCGCCGCGCATCACCGTCTCCACGTCATAGCCGTCGCCTTCGAGGTTGTAGCGGAGAAGCTCGGTCAGAGCTTCCTCGTCCTCAACCACCATAATGCGTGCGCCCATGGGCTCGTCGCTCCTTGCGTAATCAGGTGTTCGGGACCGTCGTGGCGAACGTCGTCATGTCGCCCTTCGGCCGCTTGTCGGTGATGGCCTGGCCTTCGATCATGTAGAATACGGTCTCGGCGATGTTGGTGGCGTGGTCGCCGATCCGCTCGATGTTCTTGGCGCAGAACATCAGATGGATGCAGAACGAGATGTTGCGCGGATCCTCCATCATGTAGGTGAGGAGCTCGCGGAACAGCGAGGTGCAGATGGCATCGACTTCCTCGTCACCCTTCCACACCGCCATCGCCGCCGGCAGATCGTGCGCGGCATAGGCGTCCAGCACCGATTTGACCTGCTGCTGCACGAGGTCTGTCATGTGCTCGAGGCCGCGGAACAGCTTGAGCGGATGGAAATCCGTCTCCAGCGCCGCGACGCGCTTGCCCATGTTCTTGGCGAGGTCGCCGATGCGCTCGAGGTCGGTCGCAACCCGCATGGCGCCGACGATCTCGCGCAAGTCCACCGCCATCGGCTGGCGGCGCGCGATGGTCAGCACGGCGCGCTCCTCGATCTTCTTCTGGAGCGCGTCGAGCTCGGCATCGATGGTGACGACGCGCTGGCCCAGCGCGACGTCGCGGCGGATCAGCGCATCGACGGAATCGACGATCATGCGCTCGGCGATGCCGCCCATCTCGGCGACCAGGCGGGTGAGCTCCTGAAGGTCGGTGTCGAAGGCTTTTGCGGTATGTTCGGAAGCCATGTCCTGTCTCCTCAGCCGAACCGGCCGGTGATGTAATCCTGCGTGCGCCGGTCCGACGGCGACGTGAAGATCTTGCTGGTGTCGTCGAACTCGATCAGCTCGCCCAGATACATGAAGGCGGTCTTGTCGGAGACGCGGGCCGCCTGCTGCATGTTGTGGGTGACGATCGCGATGGTGTAGTTCTCGGACAGTTCCTGGATCAGCTCCTCGACCTTGGCGGTCGAGATCGGATCGAGCGCCGAGCAGGGTTCGTCGAACAGGATCACTTCAGGCCGCACCGCGACGGTGCGGGCGATGCAGAGGCGCTGCTGCTGGCCGCCCGAGAGCGACAGGCCGGAGGCGTTGAGCTTGTCCTTGACCTCGTTCCACAGCGCGCCGCCGCGCAGCGCCTTCTCGACGCGGTCGTCCATCTCGGACTTCGAGATCTTCTCATAGAGGCGGATGCCGAAGGCGATGTTCTCGTAGATCGTCATCGGGAACGGCGTCGGCTTCTGGAACACCATGCCGACGCGGGCGCGCAGCAGGTTGAGATCCAGCTTGGGGTCGAGGATGTTGGTCTGGTCCAGCATCAGCTGACCGGTGACGCGCTGGCCCGGATAGAGGTCATACATCCGGTTGAAGATGCGCAGCAGGGTCGACTTGCCGCAACCGGACGGGCCGATGAAGGCGGTGACGCGGTTGGTACCGAGCGTCAGATTGATGTTCTTCAGCGCCTGGTGCTCGCCGTAATAGAAATTGAGGTTGCGCACCGTCACCTTGGCCGGAGCTTCCGGCAGCGGCTGCTGCGAGGCGAGGTGAGCGTTGGAGCTCACGGATACGGACAGGTCGGTCATTTTGCGGTCCTCTCGGCACCGAGGATGCGGGCGCCAATGTTCAGGGCAAGCACGGTGAGCGTGATCAACAGCGCACCGCTCCAGGCGAGCTGCTTCCAATAGGCGTAAGGGCTCTGGACGAAATTGTTGATGGTGACGGGCAGGTTCGCCATGGTCTTGTTCAGGCCGAGGCTGAAGAACTGGTTCGACAGCGCGGTGAAGAGCAGCGGCGCGGTTTCGCCGGCGACGCGGGCGGTGGCGAGCAGCACGCCGGTGATGAGGCCGGAGCGGGCCGCACGATAGGCGATCCGCTTGATCACCAGCGAGCGCGGCAGGCCGAGGGCGGAAGCGGCCTCGCGCAGCGCGTTCGGCACCAGCAGCAACATGTCCTCGGTCGTGCGCAGCACCACCGGGATCACGATGACGGCCAGCGCGAGCGAGCCCGCAATCGCCGAGAAGCCGCGCATCGGCACCACCACCGCACCGTAGATGAACAGGCCGATGATGATCGAGGGCGCCGACAGCAGGATGTCGTTGATGAAGCGGATCACCGAGGTCAGCTTGTCGTTACGGCCGTACTCGGCGAGATAGGTGCCGGCGAACAGGCCGAGCGGCGCGCCGATGCCGACGCCGATCACGGTCATGATCAGTGAGCCGACGATGGCGTTGCGCAGGCCGCCTTCGGTCGAGCCCGGCGGCGGGGTATCGGCGACGAACAGGTCGAGATTCAGGCCGGCGATGCCGTTATAGAGCAACGTGAGCAGGATCAGCGCGAGCCAGGTAACGCCGATGGCGGCGGCTCCGAAGCAGAGCCCTCGAACGATGATGTCCTTGCGGCGGCGGCGTACATAAATCGGGTTCATGTCACTTCCCCGCCTTCGTTTCCAGGCGCAGCAGCATCAGCCGGGCGGCGGCGAGCACGAAGAATGTCAGCACGAACAGCAACAGGCCGAGCAAGATCAAGCCGGACTGGTGCAGGCCGTCGCTCTCGGCGAATTCGGATGCGATCGCCGCCGAGATCGTGGTGCCAGGCGCGAAGATCGATGACGAGATGCGGAACGAGTTGCCGATGATGAAGGTCACCGCCATGGTCTCGCCGAGCGCGCGGCCCAGGGCCAGCATGACACCGCCGATGATGCCGACACGGGTGTAGGGGATCACGACGCTACGCACCACTTCCCAGGTGGTGCAGCCGACACCATAGGCGGCCTCTTTCAGCACCGGCGGCACGGTCTTGAACACGTCGACCGAGATCGAGGTGATGAAGGGCAGCACCATGATCGCGAGAATCAGCGCGGCATTGAACAGGCTGAGATAGGACGGGGGACCTGCGAAGATCGCGCCCAGCACCGGGACGCCGTCGAAGATCCTGATCATCAAGGGCTGGAAGGTATTGGCCAGGAACGGCCCCAGCACGAAGAAGCCCCACATGCCGTAGATGATCGAGGGAATGCCGGCGAGCAGCTCCACCGCCATGCCGATCGGACGGCGCAGCCATTGCGGGCAGAGCTCGGTCAGGAAGATCGCAATACCGAGACCGACGGGAATGGCGATCAGCATCGCGATGAAGGAGGTGACGAGCGTGCCGTACATCGGTCCGAGCGCGCCGAGCACGGGCGGATCGGCCGACGGCGCCCAGCGCTGCGTCCACAGGAACGCAAAGCCGTATTCCTTCATCGCCGGGAAGGCACCGACGATTAGCGACAGGATGATGCCGCCAAGGATGAGGAGCACCGAGATCGCGGAAAGCCGGGTGATCCAGTAGAAGGTGACATCGCCGAGCTTGAACGCGCTCAAGGCCTTCGCGCGATCATAGGGGCCAGCGTCGTCGACTACATCGCTCTGAACAGCCATTTCTGCCACGCCGATCCCCTGTATTACGCTATCTGCATGCCGCCGATAAGGAGCGGTCTTGTCGACGATTTGTCCCGCGTCATTCCGGGATGGTCCGAAGGACCAGACCCGGAATTTCGAGATTCCGGGTTCGCTCGCCACGCTCGCGCCCCGGAACGACGGGGCACGAGCGTCGGACTTCAGAGCTTTAGCTCTTGATCTCGGCAGACCAGGTCTTCTCGATCTGCTGGACGACGCTGTCCGGCATCGGGATGTAATCGAGCTCCTCGGCTGCCTTCGCGCCGTTCTTGAAGGCCCAGCGGAAGAACTTGATGGCTTCCTGCGAGGCCGCCTTGTCGGTGGCATCCTTGTGCATGAGGATGAAGGTCGCCGCCGTGATCGGCCAGGACTTGTCGCCGGGCTGGTCGGTCAGGATGACGTAGTAGCCGGGCGCCTTGGACCAGTCGGCATTGGCGGCGGCCGCCTGGAAGGCCTCGGTGGCGGGCTCAACGGTCTTGCCACCCTTATTGACCATCTTGGTGTAGGTCAGCTTGTTTTGCTTGGCGTAGGCGTACTCGACATAGCCGATCGAATTCTTGGTCTGGCTGATGTTGCCCGAAACGCCTTCGTTGCCCTTGGCGCCGACGCCAACCGGCCATTCGACCGCGGTGCCCTCACCGACCTTGCTCTTCCAGTCGGCGCTGACCTTGGAGAGATAGTTGGTGAAGTTGAAGGTGGTGCCCGAACCGTCCGAGCGGCGAACCACGGTGATCGCCTCCGACGGCAGCTTCACGTTCGGATTGAGCTTCTTGATCGCGGCGTCGTCCCACTTGGTGATCTTGCCGAGATAGATGTTGGCGAGCGTCTCGCCGTCGAACACCATCTCGCCAGGCTTGACGCCTTCGAGGTTGACGACCGGAACGATGGCGCCCATCACCATCGGCCACTGGGCAAGGCCGTCCTTCTCGAGCTGCTCGGCCTTGAGCGGCATGTCGGTGGCACCGAAGGTCACGGTCTTGGCCTGAATCTGCTTGATGCCGCCGCCGGAACCGATCGACTGGTAGTTCAGACCGTTGCCGGTCTCCTTCTTGTAGGCATCAGCCCACTTCGAATAGATCGGGAACGGGAACGTCGCACCTGCGCCGGTGATGTCGGCAGCGAACGCCGCCGTCGTCGTTGCGGCGACCAAGCCGGCAGCGACGATCGTTTTGAGGAAATTCATGCTGGTCTCCATACAGGGGAGCGAAGCGCCATCCGCGCCCGATCGCGCTCCCGCGCCGCCCCTTTAGGAGCGGTCGGCTGAGCTTTTACGAAGGTTTCGTGACAGTCGGATGACAGTGCTAAGCGATTGAAACCGCGTTGTTTTATTGCCTAAACCAAAGTCTTGGCCTGGGGAAAACAGGCGGTGAAAGTCGCACCCTGCTTGGGCACGCTTTCGATCAAAAGGCGGCCGCGGTGACGGTTAAGAATATGTTTCACCAGGGATAATCCGAGACCCGTGCCGCCCTGCGAGCGGCTGTCGCCGACGTCAACCCGGTAGAACCGCTCGGTCAGGCGCGGCAGGTGCTCCGGTGCGATGCCGGGGCCGAAATCCCGCACCATGACCCGGATTTCCTGAGTTGCATCGGCGGGCGCCGGCAGCGTCAGCGAGACGATGACGCGTCCACCAGAGGCGCCGTATTTGAGCGCGTTTTCGATCAGGTTTTCGAACAGGCGGAGCAGCTCCTCGCGGTCGCCGGCGATCATGACCGGGCCGTCAGGCAAATGGGTCTCGACCTCGACCTGGCGCTCGCGCGCCAGCGGCTCGAGCCCGTCGGCGACCTGGAAGATGATCGGCAAGAGATCGACCAGGGTGTCGGGCCGCACATGCGCCGACAGCTCCACCCGTGACAGCGACAGCAGGTCGTCGATCAGGCGCGCCATGCGGGTGGCCTGGTTGTGCATGATGCCGAGAAAGCGCTCGCGCGCCTTGGGGTCGTCCTTGGCCTGGCCCTGGAGTGTGTCGATGAAGCCGGACAGCGCGGCCAGGGGCGTTCGCAACTCATGGCTGGCATTGGCGACGAAGTCGGCGCGCATCTCCTCGACCCGGCGCAGCGGCGTCTGGTCGTGGAAGGTCATCAGCATGCATTTGTCGGCGCCGCCGAAATTGGTCGGCACCGGCACCGGGGTGATGATCAGCTCCATCCAGCGATCGACAGGCACATGGTCGAGATAGGTCGCCCGCCGCGGCTCGGTGGTGGCAATTGACTCGCGCAGCGCCGTGATGATCTCCGGCGAGCGCAGCGCGAACTGGGCGAGCTCGTTCTTGCGCAGCGCCGGCGCGAGCTGGGCAGCGGCCGCATTGAGATGGATGACCCGGCCGGCGCGGTCGAGCAGCACCGCCGGATCCGGCATGCCGGCGACGACCGCAGCCACCGCGGCGCTTTCCACCGGATTGACGCGCCTGACGTCCTCGCGCGAGGCGGCGGTATCATGCAGCCGCCAAGGGATCAGTGCCGCAGCCGCGATACAGACAAACACGGCGACGGCATGCACCACCGACAACTCGCCGAGCGAGACGACGACCGACAGCGCCAGTGCCGCAGCGATCAGGACGATGGTCGAGTGCCGCAGCCGGTCGGACCAGGGCTGCACCGTGGGAGACGAGGGAGCGTCGATCGCCATCGGGCCGGGCTTCTCCTGGGTTCGCTCTGCGCCGGTCAGACGCCACCGCTATCGCTGCGCTTTCTCACATAAGCGGCTTCAGGCGGTGGGCCTGGGTCGAGCTTGAGGGCCGCCTGCTGCAGGCGTTTCGATCGGGCGCCGATGATAACCTCCCGAAACGTCAGCAAGATTACAGAGATGACGAAAGGGGACAGATAATAGAGGACCCGGAACAGCAGCATGCCGCCGAGCAGCTCCTCACGGTCCATCTGCCAGAGGCCGACCAGCATGGCGGCGTCGAAGACCCCTAAGCCGCCGGGAGAATGGCTGGCGAAGCCAAGCAGCGTCGCCGAGACGAAGATGACCGCGACCACGACGAAGCCGAGATTGGGCTCGTCGGGCACCAGCACGTACATCGCAAGCGCACAGAAGCCGAGATCGATGATGCCGATGGCGATCTGCAGCAGCGTCAGCGGGCCGCCCGGCAACACCACGGTCCAGGGGCCGCGCCCGACCACCCGCGGCTGGGTCCAGACCCAGACCACGTAAGCGACCAGCGCCACAATTATCATCATCGCGACGGTGCGGTTCAACCAGGGCGGCAGCTGGTCGATCGAGGCTGCCGCCTCCGGATGGTAGGAGATGCCGAGGCCGAGCACGGCTGCATTGCCGAGCCAGAAAGTGAGGCCGGCCAGGAAGCAGATTTTCGCGACGTCGATCGCGTTGAGGCCATAGGCCGAATAGATGCGATAGCGCACGGCGCCGCCGGTGAAGACGCTGGCGCCGACATTGTGGCCGATCGAATAGCTGGTGAAGGCCGCGAGCGCGTTGATGCGATAGGGTACGTGGGATTGTCCAATCGCGCGCACGGCAAACAGATCGTAGAAGGTCAGGGTGAAATAGCCCGCGGCGACGAACAGCGCGGCCATCGCAATCTGGCGCGGCTCGGTGCTCTTGATCGCCTCGATCACCTCGTTCGTGTCGATGCCGCGCAGCATGTGGTAGAGCACATAGCAAGCGATGCCGATGACCGCGACGCTGATCACAACTCCAAGCTTATGCAGGATTTGCTTCTGGCGCAGCAACGTCATCGCCCTGCGTATGGCTTCCAGCATCTAGACCTCGAACAACACTTCAGCGGCCAGGGTGGCCGGCGAACAGGCAGACGACGCACAGGCACGCAACGAACGAGCACTCAACGAACCCTCGCCGCCGGCTTTGGCCTCGCGCATGCCCCCCGTCCCTCCACTAGCGCGTTTCGGGGCGGAGTGGAATTCGCCAATGTGAACAAAATCACGTGCCTTCAATATTTTAGGCAGGCTTGCGAGCTCATGATGCACGGTTTGGCGCTTTCGGAGGCAAGGCTTGAGGCGAATCTCCATGGCAATCTGCGCAGTCGCCGTGAAGTTTTGATGATTTCGACCGGACAATGTTCCGTCGCGCTTTAAGTCGAAATCAATCTATGGACCGCGCGCGCCTGTTAAAAGGGGGCCGCTGCGTCGGCAGGGCTGCGCGGCACACGATGATGTGGCCGACGCCTCGCTCCTGGTCATCGCGTTGCACTGCGACATCACAGACGTCATCGCGGCCGCCTCGCCAAGGGCAGCCGCGACGAGCATGTTGCTCAGAAGTAGCGCTCGCCTCAGGCTGCAAGCTGCGGGCGCATTGCTTCGATGCCGGCGATCCACCCGGCGACAGAGCGGCCAATCGCCTCGGGGTGATCCTCCTGAAGGAAGTGCAGCCCGGCGCCGAGGCGAACCAGCGCGCAGTGCTTCAATGAGGCCGCAAATGACGCGGCAAATTCCGGTGCGACCAGAGCTCCGGGCTCCCCGGTGAACAGAAGCTTGGGATAGGACGACACGGCCAGCGCCGCGTGCGCGGATTCGAGCGCGGCATAGACGTCGGCTGGCTCGCCGGCGATCGGCAATTCGCGTGGAAGCGCAAGCACGGGACGGCGACTCTCCGGCGTCGGGAATGGCGCACGATAGGGTGCCATCTCCGCGTCGCTCAGCTTGCGCACGATGCCGCCGGGCAGAACGCGCTCGACGAACGCATTTGCCTCGAGGATCATCGCTTCGCCCTCACCCGGCGTCCTGAATTTGCGGAAGACCGCGCGTGCCGCCTCGGCATGGTCCTGCTCTTCCGCGACCTCGGTGTGGTGGAAATCCTGCCAGGTCGGCATTGGACGGATAAATTCCATGAAGGCGAGGCCGCGCACGAAATCCGGCCGGCGCGCGGCGAGATGAAATGCGAGCGCCGTGCCCCAGTCCTGCGCGACGAGATAGGCCGATTTGATCCCGCGCGCTTCGATGAAGGCATCGAGGTAGCGGACAAGATCGAAGAAGCGGTAGGCGATGTCGGGCTTGTCGGACTGACCGAAACCGATGTTGTCGGGCGCGATGCAATGCGCGACCGGTGACACCAGCGGCAGGATATTGCGCCAGATATGCGAGGAGGTCGGATTGCCGTGGAGGAACAGCGCGACGGGCGCGCTGTCCGCGCCGGTCTCGCGATAGGCCATGTGGCTTCCGAGGACGGACGCTTTGCGAATCTGGATGTCGATCGGCTTGGTCATGTCGGCTCCTTGAACACGGTTTGGAATGCGATGGTCTTGAAGCGTTCGAGCGCTTTGGGATTGCGGTCGACTTTCATGCGCAGGATTGCGCCCTGCCAGGACGCGAGCAGGAAGTCGGCAAGCTCATCGGGCTCGAAATCGGAGGCGATCTCGCCGCGCTCTTGCGCATCCCTGATGCAGGCGGCGAACGGGGTGCGCCATTCGGCAAAGATCGCTGAGAGGCGCGCGCGCAGCAGTTCGCTGCTGCCTGACGCCTCAAGGCTGAGATCGCCGATCAGGCAGCCGCGACCATAGCCGTCGGCCTCGAGCCTTCCGGTGATGATGTCGAGATAGCGCCGCAGGCGCGCCCGCGGCGTCAGCGAAGTGTCCTCGAGCGCTTCGGCGACGAGGCCGCGGGTGACATCGAAATAGCGGTCGAGCACTTCGGAAGCGAAGGCCTCCTTGGAGCGGAAATGGTTGGTGAAGGACCCCTGCGGCGCGCCCGCCGCAGCGGTGACGTCGCGCACGCTGGTGCCGTGATAGCCGGTCCGGAACATGACCTTGAGGCCGGCGTCGAGGATGGCATCTTTGAGTGATGGCTTGGGCATGCGTGGCATAATACGTACGTACGTATTGATGTCAAGCACTGACCTGTTGCTGCAGCAATCTCCCTGCGCGTCAGTCAGTTACTGCATTTTTGGAGCACGGATCAGGCCGCAGGCTGGCTGCGCGAGACCACCCAATAGCGCAGCCAGGCGCCGATGGTACACCCACCGAGATAGCAGGCGAACATCACGAGGCCGAGGTCGAGCCAATAGCCGAAGCGTCCCGGTACCACGCGCGCGAACGAGGCCGCGACCAGGCCCGCAACGAGCACGGCGAGCCAGCGCGCGGTCACCTTCGAGGTGCCGTTGCCGCGCTGGACCACCGAGATCCAGCCCATGCAGAAGCCCAGCAGAACCGAGCCGATCAGCCAGCCCATATGGAACGAGACGAGATAGGGCATGATCACCTCACCAGAAATTCGATGCGGCGGTTCTGCGCCTTGCCGTCGTCGGTGTCGTTGCCGGCGACGGGCTGCGTGCTGCCATAGCCGACCGCGGTGAAACGGTCCGCAGGCAGGCCGGCCTTGACCAGATAGTCGATCACCGCCTGCGCGCGCTTCTCGGAGAGCGCCTGGTTGAACGAGTCCTCGCCATCGGCATCGGTGTGGCCGGCGACCTCGATATTGGTGGTGGGGCAGCGCAATGCCGTTTCGATCAGATGATCGAGAACGCCCGCGGAGTCGGGATCGATATCGGCACGCTTGGGCTCGAACCGGATCTTGCCCTTGGCCAGCAGCTCCGAGAACAATTGCTGGCAGACGGTGCCGTCGACCGGCCCTGCCGCGGGCTTCACCGTGATTTCGGGCTTGTACTGCCAGGCCTTTGGAAAATCCTTGCCGAGGCCGGCGCGGATGTCGTTGGCCGCGCCTTCGTACAGCGCATCGCCCGACAGCTTCACCTCGCGATCCGAGACCACGAGGGTGCCGGTTGAGAGCCGCGACAGCGCACCGAGTGCTGCGACCACCGCCGTGTTGAACGAATTGGGCGCGCCGATGCTGGCCTTGAGATTGTCGACCACCTTCTCGGTGAAGAATTTCCGCGAGGCGCTATTTGCGATCGCGGCGTGCACGGCGTTGTCGGGCACGTAGCCGGTCAGCGTCACGGTGGCGGCGACTGGATCCTTGTAGGCCTGGAAGATGTAAGGCGGCGCCTTGATCTCGTTGGACGCGATCGAAAAGCCCTCAGGTAGGTTCTTCAGCGCGGCGGCGATCGCCTCGCGTCCGCCGAGGTCACGCGCCATGCCCGACAGATTGATCTTGGTGTCGGAGATCGTGATCTTGCCGTCCTTCAGCTTGCCGATCTGGTCGATCAGCAACATCGCCGCCGCCTCGAAACGCGCAGGCGCGCCGCGGGCGAGACCCATCTGATCGGCGACCTCGCCGCCATTGACCTCTTTTCGCGCGGCCTCGGTGAGACGCGCCTTCATCGATGGCAGCGGCGCGGAGCCCGACAGGGTCACCCGCACTACGTCGCGCTCGGCGGTCCAGACGAAGGGTTTTGCTTCGGGAACAAGGCGGGTCTGGTCGTCGACCAACCGAACGCCGGGAACCATCTCAACCGTGGTCACGGCATCGCGGCGCCCCTCCGCGGAGAAAGCGTCCGCGGCCAAGCGGACGTCACGGCCGTCCACCGCGATTCGGGTCTTGTCCAGGACGGTATCCTTGAGCGCGGCCGAGCTGCGGGCCGACAGGTCGGCCTCGACAGGCAAGGTGTTATTCCAGGCCGCAAATCCCCACATGGCGGCCAGGGGAATCAGCCCCGGCCACCATTTGCTGGCCCACCTGAAAAGCATATGCATTCGACGACCCGAACTCTGGAACCGGAGACAAAACAAACCCTTGGCGGGCTGTCAAACCGGAAATGGAGCCGTTTCCGGGGTCACCCGTGAAACAATTGGAATAACTTTTTCTTCAAGGGTGGTTCCCTACATTGGGGGCGGAATGCCCAGGGGTCGGCCAGCCGGTCATGAAACAACTGCGTAACAACGTCATTCGCGCCGGGCTGGGAGCACTCTATTTCAGCGGCGCGCATCACCTGCTGCGTCCGCTGCTGTCGGGTGTCGGCGCCATTTTCATGCTGCACCATGTTCGGCCGGCCCGTGAGGGCACATTTCAGCCGAACCGGCATCTCGAGGTGACCCCCGACTTCCTACGCGCGACCCTGTCCCATTTGCGCTCGCGCGAGATCGACATCGTCGGCATGGACGAGCTGCACGAACGGCTGGTTCAGGGCCGGTTCGAGCGCCGCTTCGCCGCCTTCAC
Source organism: Bradyrhizobium sp. BR 10261 (assembly GCF_019455395.1). Classification (NCBI taxonomy): domain Bacteria; kingdom Pseudomonadati; phylum Pseudomonadota; class Alphaproteobacteria; order Hyphomicrobiales; family Nitrobacteraceae; genus Bradyrhizobium; species Bradyrhizobium sp. BR 10261. The sequence goes on along the minus strand of NZ_JACOFQ010000016.1, from coordinate 90,540 downwards.
CTTCGACGACGGCTATCGCGACAACCGCGATCATGCCCTGCCGGCGTTGCGCGAATTTGACGCGCCCGCGACCGTCTATGTCACCAGCGACTTCGCCGAAGGCATCGGACGGCTGTGGTGGACAGCGCTGGAAGCCGTCGTCGCCAAGGCCGAGCAGGTCGACGTCACAATCGGTCAATCCGCGCTGCGGCTCGATTCAAGCTCGCCGGCCGCCAAGCAGGCGACGTTCGATCGCCTGCACGACTGGCTGCGCGCGCTGCCGGGCGAATACGATCTGAAGCGCGAGATCGAGGCGCTCTGCATCGCGCACGGTGTCGACATGGACGCGCTGTGCCGAGACCTCTGCCTGTCCTGGGACGAGGTGAAGCAGTTCGCGGCCGATCCGCTTGTCACGATCGGTGCCCACACCATCAGCCATTGCAATCTCGCCAAGCAAAGCGAGGAGGCCGCCGCGCAGGAGATGGCGGTGAGCCGCGCGCGGATCGAGCATGCGCTGGAGCGCGAGGTGCGGCACCTCGCCTACCCCTATGGCGACCGCGAAGCGGCGGGGACGCGCGAATTCGCGTTGGCCGCATCGGCCGGCTTCAAGACCGCGGTGACAACACGACCCGGCATGCTGTTCGCCGAGAACGCCGATCACATGACCGCATTGCCGCGCGTTTCGCTCAACGGAAATTACCAGGACGCGCGCATCCTGCCGGTGCTGACCTCTGGCGCCGCGACCGCGATGTGGAACGGTTTTCGCCGGTTTGCCGCGGCGTAGGCTCTGTCCTCGCCACAAACTGAAGTGTCCAGGCGAAAGCCAGGACGAAAGATGGAGCGGCCTTCCTTGACTCCCCTCGCCGCGACGCTCAAAACGTCGCCAACGCAAGGGAGGTGTCATGTCCAACGATCTGTTTTCGCTCAAAGACCGTATCGCACTGGTCACCGGCGGCTCACGCGGCATCGGCAAGATGATCGCGGCGGGATTCCTCAGTGCCGGCGCTGCAAAGGTCTACATCACCGCGCGCAAGGCCGGGCCCTGCGAAGCCACCGCGAAAGAGCTCTCGGCGCAATATGATGGCGATTGCATCGCGCTGCCGATCGACATCTCGACCGTCGAAGGCTGCAACAAGCTCGCCGGCGAAATCATCAAGCTGGAGCCGAAGCTCGACATCCTCGTCAACAATGCCGGCGCGGCCTGGGGCGCGGAATTCGACGAATTCCCCGAGAGCGGCTGGGACAAGGTGATGGACCTCAACGTCAAATCGCTGTTCTTCCTGACCAAGGCTCTAGCCAAGCCGTTGCGCGCGGCGGCCTCGCGCGAGCGCCCGGCGAAGGTGATCAACATCGCCTCGGTCGACGGCATCTTCGTCAATCCCAGCGAGACCTATTCCTATGCCGCGAGCAAGGCCGCCGTGATCCACCTGACGCGGCGCATGGCAACGAAGCTGATCAAGGACAACATCAACGTCACCGCGATCGCGCCGGGCGCGTTCAAGTCCGACATGAACCGCGCCGCGCGCGATCATTCGGACGAAGTGGCCAAGCGCATTCCATCGCGGCGCATCGGCACCGACGAGGACATGGCGGGCGTTGCGATCTATCTCGCTTCGCGAGCGGGGGATTACGTGGTCGGCAACACCATCGCGGTCGATGGCGGCGTGGTGTACGCGAATGCCGGGCTGGAGATCGCGGGATAGGGGGGCTGCTGCTGCCTAGCCCTCACCACACACTCGCTGTCATGCCCCGGCTCGACCGGGGCATCCGGTACGCCGCGGCTTCTCGGATCTATTACAACCGTCTCTGGAATACTGGATCGCCCGCCTTCGCGGGCGATGACTGTGAGGGCGTGGCGCGGCCGTTGCGGCTCGCTAGCAACCTTTACGACTCGATCTTCACGTATTCGAAATCGCCCGGCTTGTTGTCGATACCGACCTTCGGCGGCGAGATCCAGGAGGCGAACTTGCCGGTTTCGGTGACGGGCTGCATCAGGGAGGTGATGAAGTCGCCGTCGCTGGCCGAGGGCAGCCAATCGTCCTTGCGCTTGGCCCAGGTGGCATCGTCGATCAGGATGCCGTCGGGCGTCGCGTGCACGTCCTTGAACTCGCCGATATGGCGGTGGAAGGCGACGTTCGGCAGCGTCAGCTTGAAATCGTAGCCTGAGGTCGAGATCACCTTGTTCCAGCGCAGCATGCCCTTGATGCAATCCTGGCTGTAATCGTCGCGCAGGCGCATGTTGAGCGCGGTCAGCGCCGGCTCGTCGACCAGCTTGATCTCGCCGTTGATGAGCTTCAGCACCGGATAGGTCGAATTCTTCAGCTGATGATCGTCGTCGATCTGGGTCTCGTGGTAGCGGCCCTTGATGCCGGCGTTGAAGGCATTGGCCGCGTTGGTCGAGACCTCCGAACCGAACAGGTCGAGCGACAGCGTGTAGTGCAGGTTCAGCTTCTTCTGGATGGTCGGAAGATCAATGACGCCCAGCGCGCGGACCTTCGCGATGTCGGTCGGGTCGGTGATGCCGGCCGCCTTCATCGCATCGCAGGTGCGCTGCACGACGCGCGTGATGCCGGTCTCGCCGACGAACATGTGGTGCGCTTCCTCCGTGAGCATGAAGCGGCAGGTCCGCGACAAGGGATCGAAGCCCGATTGCGCCAGGGAATGCAGCTGCATCTTGCCGTCGCGGTCGGTGAAATAGGTGAACATGAAGAAGGACAGCCAGTCCGGCGTCGCCTCGTTGAAGGCACCCAGCATGCGCGGCGCATCGGCATCGCCGGAACGACGGCGGAGCAAATCGTCAGCTTCTTCACGTCCGTCGCGGCCAAAATATTTCTGCAGCAGATAGACCATCGCCCAGAGATGGCGGCCTTCCTCGACGTTGACCTGGAACAGATTGCGCATGTCGTAGAGCGAGGGCGCGGTCTTGCCGAGATGGCGCTGCTGCTCGACCGAGGCCGGCTCGGTGTCGCCCTGTATCACGATCAGGCGGCGCAGCATGGCGCGATGCTCGCCCGGGACTTCCTGCCAGGCCGGCTCACCGTAATGCTCGCCGAACGGGACGACGCGATTTTCTTCCTGGGGAGCAAGGAGAATGCCCCAGCGATATTCGGGCATGCGGACGTAATCGAACTTGGCCCAGCCGCGCGGATCGACCGAATAGGCGGTGCGCAAATAGACCAGCGATTCCTGGAAGCCTTCCGGCCCCATGTCGCTCCACCAATCCATGTAGCCGGGATGCCAGCCTTCCAGCGCCTTCAGCACCTGGCGGTCTTCGGCGAGATTGACGTTGTTCGGAATCTTGGTCGAGTAGTCGACGTTCATGATGTTCATGTTCATGGCCGTGCTCTCCTTAAACCCGCGTCATATCGAATTTCGGCTTCTGGCCGCTGCCATAGCGGCGCAGCGCGCCTTCCTCGCCGACGGCGTTGGGGCGCTGGAAGATCCAGTTCTGCCAGGCGGTGAGGCGGGCGAAGATCTTCGATTCCATGGTCTCGGGTCCGACGAAGCGCAGGCTGGCTTCCATGCCGGTGAGGCTGTCGGGCGAGAAGCTGGCGCGCTCCTCCAGGAACACACGAACCTCGTCGTCCCAGTCGATGTCGTCGAGCGCGAAAGTGACGAGACCGAGCTCTTCGGCCTGCTCGGCGTCAAGCGCAGTGCCGAGGGTGGCTTCGGCACGCTCGACGTCAGCCGGATCAGCCTGGAAGCGCGACTCCAGCCGCGTCAGGCCGTGGCTCATCGGATAGGGACCGAAATTCATCGCCGACAATTCGATCGACGGCGGCGGCTGATTGTCGCCCTGGCGCGTGCCGATCAGCATGTAGGAGCGGTCGGCGGCGAAGACGAGCTCCGCGAGCGTGCCGGCAAAGCAGGACCCCGGCTCGACCAGCGTCACCAGCGTGCGCGAGGTGACGTCGACGCGCTTGAGCACGCGCTTCCAGTAGTGCCTGATCTCGTTGACCAGCCAGTGCGCCTTGTTGGCTTCGAGGAAGGCGTCGGACGCGAGCACATGGGCACGGTCGCCGTGGCTCTTGAACACGAGCATCGCGGTCTCGAGCTCGTTGATGCGCAGGTGCAGGATGGCATCGTCGAGCTCGCGCGCGACTTGCAGCGGCCAGAACGAGGCGCCCTGCGCCATCATGGCATCGATGTCGGCAGGCGGCGCGGCCTCCGGCGCCTTGATCGAGACGGTGGCGATGCGCGCGGCGCGGTCGATGTCGACCGTGACAAAACCATATCGAATGCTGGTCTCGTCGATGACGCGCTTGAGCGGCGTCAGCACGATGCCCTTGCCGCTGCCGGCGCGCTTCGAGGCCGCCGCAAACTCCCTGGCACGCTCGGCGATCCTGGCCTCGAGCTTGGAGTTCGGCGCGATCTCGTCGACGAGGCGCCATTGCACGGCGCGCTTGCCCTTCACCCCTTCCTCGATGGTGCAGAAGAAATCGGCGTGGTCGCGGCGCACCTTGCGCTTGTCGACAACGCGGGTGAGGCCGCCGGTGCCCGGCAGCACCGCAAGCAGCGGCACCTCGGGCAGCGCCACGGCCGAGGCGCCGTCGTCGGCGAGGATGATGTGGTCGGTCGCGAGCGCCAGCTCATAGCCGCCGCCGGCGGCCGAGCCGTTCACCACGGTGATGAAGCGCTGGCCGGAATTCTCCGAGGAATCTTCCATGCCATTGCGGGTTTCGTTGGTGAACTTGCAGAAGTTCACCTTGTGGGCATGGGTCGAGCCCGCCAGCATGCGAATGTTGGCGCCGGCGCAGAACACGCGGTTCTTGGCCGAGCGCATCACCACGACCTTCACCTCGGGATGCTCGAAGCGCAGCCGCTGCACGGCGTCGGCGAGCTCGATGTCGACGCCGAGATCGTAGGAATTGAGCTTGAGCAAATAGCCCTCGAACAGGCCGCCGTTCTCGTCGACATCCATGGTGAGCGTCGCCACGTCACCGTCGACCGCCAGCTTCCAATGCTTGTAGCGGGAAGGTTCGGTCTGGAAATCGATGAATGTCGCGCCGCCTGCGAGGCGCCGTTCTTCCCCGGCCATGGGCCACCCTTGAGCTCGTCCTGGTTTTAGCGTTAGATGCACAATAGTGCATCTTCGTTCATACGTCCAGCCCGAATCTGGGCCATATATGCACTTTGCTTCATCCTGACGACAACTTGCAAAGGCCCCCGGGGATCATGCCGCTTGAAGCCCGCAATCATCGCGCAGGGCGGCCTTTGCGAATTGCTCGATCGCCTCCAGCGTCACCCCCGGCGCTTCACGATGCGGCGAATGCCCGACACCCGGAATGATTTTCAGGTCGACCGGGCAGTAACACTCCTCCTGCGCGATCTCGACCTGGCGCAGCGTCCCGTATTGGTCATCCGCGCCTTGCACCACCATGACCGGCACGCGGATGTAGGCCAGATATTCCGAGATGTCCCAGTCGCGGAATTTCGGGTCGAGCCAGGCGCCGTTCCAGCCATGGAAGGCGTTGTCGACGTCCTTGTGCCAGCGCGCGAGCTTTGACCTGAGGTCCGTGGTCTCATACATCGTCTTGATCGCGGCGATGGATTTGACCGAGATGTCTTCGACGATGAAGTGCGGCGCGATCAGTGCGATGCCTTGCAGGCGATGATCCTGATGTGAACCGGCATAGATGGTGGCGATCGAGGCACCATCGGAATGGCCGAGCAGGAGGCCGCGCCTGAAGCCGATCATGTCGAGCAGCTTTGGCAGCACGTCCAGCGCCTCGCGCTGCATGTAGTCGAGCGGACGTGGCAGCGCGACCCGAGACGACTGTCCATAGCCCGCGCGCGAATAGGCGAAGATGCCCGCGCCGGTGGCTTGCTGAAGTTTTTCGGGGAAATCGCCCCAGAGGCCGACCGAGCCGAGGCCTTCGTGCAGCATGACGATGGTGGGTGCATCCGCAACTTGCGGCGCGAGCCATTTATATTCGAGGCTGGCGCCATCGATGCTGAGGAAGCCGGTGGGTTTGAGTTGGGTCATGTGGCGTCTCTTTCTCTCCGTCGGCATGCCCGGGCTTGACCCGGGCATCCACGTCTTTCCTCATTCGCGGTGGCACGTGGATGGCCGGGTCAAGCCCGGCCCTGACGAACTATCGTTCCTCGTCGACTAATTCGCCCCTTCCCGCAGCTTGAATCGCTGGATCTTCCCCGTCGCGGTCTTCGGCAGCGAGTCCACGACGTCGATCCAGCGCGGATATTTCCACGGGCCGATCTTCTGCTTGACGTGCTCCTTCAGCATCTCCTGCAAGTCGCTCGTCTTCGCACCCGGGCGCAGCACGACGAAGGCCTTCGGCTTCAACAGGCCTTCCGGATCGGCCTCGGGCACCACGGCGGCCTCCAGCACGGCCGGATGCGTGATCAGGGCGCTCTCGACCTCGAAAGGCGAGACCCAGATGCCGGAGACCTTGAACATGTCGTCGGCGCGACCGCAGAAAGTGTAGCGGCCCTCGGCGTCGCGAACATATTTGTCGCCGGTACGTGTCCACGGGCCTTCAAATGTGCGCCGGCTCTTGTGGCGCTGATTCCAGTAACCCTCGCCGGCCGAGGGCGCATCGACCAGGAGTTCGCCGACCTCACCGTCGGCGACATCCTGGCCGGCCTCGTTGACCAGCCGCACTGCGTAACCCGGCACCGGCTTGCCTGAGGAGCCGTACTTGATGTCGCCGGGCGCGTTCGAGAGGAAGATGTGCAAGAGCTCGGTCGAGCCGACACCGTCGAGAATGTCGACGCCGAAACGAGACTTCCAACTGTTGCCGACGGATTCCGGCAGCGCCTCGCCGGCGGAGGTGCAGATGCGCAAGGACTTGCCGCCCCGCTCGCTCTTCATCACCTCGTCGTTCAACATCGCAGCAAACAGCGTCGGCACGCCGTAGAAGATCGACGGGTTGTAGCGGTTCATCAGGTCGAACATGCGCGCCGGCGTCGGACGCTCGCTGTTGAGGATCACGCTTGCGCCGACCGACATCGGGAAGGTCAGTGCATTGCCGAGGCCATAGGCGAAGAACAGTTTTGCCGCGGACAGGCAAACGTCGCTCTCGCGGATGCCGAGCACCTGCTTGGCGTAGGTATCCGCCGTCGCCTGCAGATTGGAATGGATGTGGCGCACGCCCTTGGGCATGCCGGTCGAGCCGGACGAATAGAGCCAGAACGCGGGCTCATCCGGATGCGTCGCAGCGGTGGCGAACTGATCGCTCTCACCTGCGATCTCTTCCGCGAGTTGCTTGTGGCCGTTCTGCTTGGCCCCGGAGACGACGACATGCTCGAGATCAGGCATGCGACCGACCACGTCCTTGATGACGGGATAGAGCGCCTCCGAGACGAACAGCACGCGGGCGCGGCAATCGGCGAGGATGTAGGCATATTGATCCGCGGTCAGCAGCGTATTCAGCGGCACCGGCACGATGCCGGCGCGGATCGCGCCCAGAAACACGATCGGGAAATCGACCGTATCCAGCATGATCATCGCCACGCGCTCCTCGCGGCGGACGCCGAGCCGGCGCAGCATGTTGGCGGCGCGGCGGGTCTGCTGCTGGAGCTCGCCGTAGGTAAGCTGCGAAACGGTGTCGTCGAAGGCGAGCTTGTTGCCCCTGCCTTCCTCAACGTTACGGTCGAGCAGCCAGGTCACCGCGTTGTAGGATCCCTCGCTCACGGTCGTCTCCCCCGAATTTTGAATTATAATTCATAGAAAGACACTGTGCTGGCTTGCTGTCAATGCCAGCAGGCACTATGTTTCATTAAAACGCGCCGCAGGACACCTGTAAAGAAGGCTCATGACCGACAGTCCCGACGCCGAATCCCGCTTTCTCGAACAGCTCGGCCAGCGCGTGCGCACCATGCGCGCGCTGCGCGGCATGTCGCGAAAAGTGCTCGCCAAGGTATCAGGAATTTCGGAGCGCTACATCGCGCAGCTCGAGAGCGGCAAGGGCAATGTCTCGATCGTGCTGCTCCGCCGCGTCTCCGACGCGATGGGCGCGCATCTCGAAGACCTGCTTCCCAGTGCCGATCCGACGCCGGACTGGCAGATGTTTCGCGACCTCTTGCGTAAGGCGACGCCGGCACAGATTGGGCAAGCCAAGGATCTGCTCACGGGAGGCAGCGCGTCAGCGCCGCGCCGCGCGCCGTTTTGCGGTATCGCGCTGATTGGCCTCCGCGGCGCAGGAAAATCGACGCTCGGACGCATGCTGGCGAAGAAGATCGGCTGGAGCTTTGTCGAGCTCAACAAGGAGGTCGAGCAGCAGAACGGCCTCTCGGTTGCCGAGATCATCGCGCTCTATGGCCAGGAAGGTTTTAGACGCATGGAGCAGGCAGCGTTGCAGCAGCTGCTCGCGCGCAACGAGCTGATGGTGCTGGCGACCGGCGGCGGCATCGTCTCCGAGCCTTTGACCTTCGACCAGATCCTGACCTCGTTCTACACCATCTGGCTGAAGGCCGAGCCCGAAGAGCACATGGCGCGCGTGCGCCGCCAGGGCGATCTGCGCCCGATGGCGGACGATCGCTCCGCCATGGCCGAGCTGCGCAACATCCTGCTCAGCCGCGAGCCGCTCTATGCGCGCGCGACGGCCGTGGTCGATACCGCAGGCCTTTCCGTCGATGCCGCGGCTGCGCGGCTGATCGACGCGGTACAGCCGGTGCTGCAGAACGAAGCCCGCAGCTTCGGGCTGCGGAGCGTGGCGCTGTAGTAATGACCTCCAGCCACGTCACCACCACGATGTTCGAGCGGATCGGCGGTAGTGCCACGATCAACGCCCTCGTCGACCGCTTCTATGACCGCATGGACGCGCTGCCGCAGGCGAAGATCATCCGCGCCATGCATGCGGACGATCTCGGCCTGATCCGGGGCGTGCTGAAGCGCTATCTGATCGAATGGACCGGCGGCCCAAAGCTCTATTCCCCCGAGAAGGGCCATCCGCGGCTGCGGCAGCGGCATCTCGGCTTTGCCATCGGCGATGCCGAACGTGACGCGTGGATGCTCTGCATGCGCGGCGCGATGGAGGAGACTGTCACCGACGCCGCCGCACGGCAGGACCTCGACAAGGCGATATCCGGCCTCGCCGACTGGATGCGCAACCGGTAGCGACGCCGTAGACCGGATGGAGCGCAGCGCAATCCGGGAAGTCTCGCCTGCCGTGAGATCCCGGATTTCGCTGCGCTCCATCCGGGCTACGAGGACTAGCACGACTTAGATCGACCAGTAGTTCGGATGCTGGTAGGGCCGCGAGCGGTCGCCCCAATCGAACTCCTCGCCATCGAACTCGCAGGGGCCGCTGCTCAATTGCTCCGGCGTCAGATCGACCTGGAAGGCCTGACGGCCCGGATCATATTTCAGTGCGCTCCACTGCAAGGGATAATGGTGATGCGTGCCGAGCAGTCCGCCGGTCTTGATCACGGCGTAGGCCACCGTTCCGCTCACCTTGTCGAGCATCAACCGCTCGATCGTGCCGAGCTTGGTTCCGTCACAACCATAGACGGCGACGTGCTGCACGCGATCACTGGGAACCATGGAGTGTTGCATGGCGTGCTCCCTGATCTTGGATGGGGCGCATTATAGCTGAGGAGGGTGGGTTAGCGAAGCGTAACCCGCCACTTTGACCTCTGCGGAGACAGAAGCGGTACGCCTTTGGCTAACCCTACAAACCTACAGCAATTGCGTGCGCACCGACTCCGCGCCCTCGCGCAGCAGCGGCAGGAAGCGGTCGATCAGTTCCTGCACCGGCACGCGATCGACGTGGGCGCCCATGTTGATGGCGGCGACGATGACGTCGTCGTAGCGGCGCACCGGCACCGAGATCGAGCGGAAATGTGGTTCGGCCTCGCGGTCGACCAGCGAATAGCCCTGCGCGCGATCGGCGGCGATGCGCGCAAGCAGCGTCTTCGGGTCCGTTAGCGTCTGCGGCGTCAGCGCCTCGCGCTTCATCGCCTTGAGGCGCTCCAGCAGATCTGCATCGTCGCGCTGACCGAGCATGGCGCGGCCGACCGAGGTGCAGAACGCCGGCAGGCGGTAGCCGATTTCCAGCCCACCCGAAAACATCCGCGCCGGGCTGCTGCGCGCGATGAACACGACGTCATCGCCATCGAGCACCGCGAGCGAGGAGATTTCGTTGGCCGCGGTCGCGACGCGATCGAGCACCGGTTGCAGCACCGCGACTAGCTGGTTGGAGCGCAAGTACGACGCCGCCAGGGTCAACACATGCGGCGTCAGCGAGAACAGCTTTCCGTCGCCGCTGACAAAGCCGCCGCGCTGGAGCGTGAACAGCATGCGCCGCGCCGTGGCGCGCGGCAGCTCGGCGGCACGGGCGAGATCACTCAGCGTCATCGGACCCGCATTGGCGCCGAAACATTGCAGCAGGCGCAGGCCGCGATCGAGGGCTTCGACGAAATCCGTCGGACGCTCGTCAGTCTCGCTCCGCTTCAGCTTGGGCATCGGGTGGGCTCATCTGCAAAATAGTGCTTGCTGCCAATCCAAGGCATGTCATAATTCGCCCATTCGTTCAATAGGCGAACACAACGCACCTCCGGAAAAAGGACGCGACCGCCATGATGAGCCAGGAGCAGAACGACCTGATCACCCGCACCGGTCCGAAGGACCCCTGCGGCAGACTGATGCGGAGCTACTGGCAGCCGGCGGCGCTGGTCGATGAGCTCGACGGTGCGCGGCCGATCCGTCCCGTGAGATTGCTTGGCGAAAACCTGGTGCTGTTTCGCGACGAGACCGGACGCTACGGCCTGATCGATCGCCACTGCGCCCATCGCGGCGCCGACCTCGCCTTCGGACGACTCGAGCATGGCGGCCTGCGCTGCGCCTTCCATGGCTGGCTGTTCGACGCATCAGGCCAGTGCATCGAGACGCCAGCGGAGCCGAAAGATTCAAAGCTCTGCCAGAACATCCGCCAGCGCTCCTATCCCGTGGTGGAGAAGAGCGGCATCCTCTGGGCCTATCTCGGCGAAGGCACCCCGCCGGCTTTTCCGGAGATCGACTGCTTCGTCGCGCCCGGCACGCACACCTTCGCATTCAAGGGCCACATGGCCTGCAACTGGCTGCAGGCGCTGGAGGTCGGCATCGATCCCGCGCACGCCTCCTATCTGCATCGCTTCTTCGAGGACGAGGACACGTCCACGGCCTACGGCAAGCAGTTCCGCGGCGCTTCTGCGGGAAGCGACCTGCCAATGACAAAAATCCTGCGCGAATACGACCGCCCGATCATCAATGTCGAGCACACCGAATACGGATTGCGGCTGATCGCGTTGCGCGAGATCGACGAGGAGCGCACCCATGTGCGCGTCACCAACCAGCTCTTTCCGCACGGCTTCGTCATTCCCATGAGCACGGAGATGACGATCACGCAGTGGCACGTGCCTGTCGATGACGAGAACTGCTATTGGTACGCGATCTTCACCAGCTACACGAACCCGGTCGACAAGCAGAAGATGCGCGAGCAGCGGCTCGAGCTCTACGAGCTGCCGGACTACGTCTCGCGCAAGAACCGCAGCAACGACTACGGTTTCGATCCGCACGAGCAGCAGACCGCGACCTATACCGGCATGGGCAACGACATCAACGTCCACGACCAATGGGCCGTGGAGTCGATGGGTGCGATCCAGGACCGCACCAAGGAGCATCTCGGCTCGAGCGACAAGGCGATCGTGCAGTATCGCCGCCTGCTGCGGCAGGAGATCGAGAAGGTTGCGGGCGGCGAGAAGCCAATGCTGTTTCTGGACGAGGCCAATGCGCGCAGCATCCAGGGCCCGGCGACCATGGACGGCATCGGCCCGACGCGGGGCTGGGAGACCTATTGGATGGAAATCGACGTCAAGCGCCGCCGCGGCGCGCCGTGGGCCGCTCCGGTGCCGAAGGAGATCGAAAGCAAGGTGCATCGGCTGACGGCGGCGGAGTGATGTTCGGGCGCCGCTGCCGTAGGGAGGGCAAAGGCGCAAAGCGCCGTGCCCGCCAATTTTCCGTGGTAGACAGAGATCGTGGGCACGCTCCGCTTTGCCCACCCTACGGCGTTGATGGAGTGGCCAAGTGACTTTCATCGCGCGTCACGCGCTGTGGTCGGATGAGCAGAAGGACGCCGCGGCGCGGATGCGTCGCATCGTCGAGGAGAGGAATCTCGAAGTCATCCGCCTCGCCTTCCCGGACCAGCACGGCATCTTGCGCGGCAAGACCATCATCGCCACTGAAGCGATCGGATCGCTGGAGAGCGGCTGTTCGATCACCACCACCATGCTCGCCAAGGACACTTCCCACCGCACGGTGTTTCCGGTGTTCACGTCGGGCGGCGGCTTCGGCATGAAGGAGATGGAAGGCGCGGCCGACGTGCTGATGGTCGCCGATCCCACCACGTTTCGCGTCTTGCCGTGGGCTCCGACCACCGGCTGGGTTCTCTGCGACCTCTATTTCAACGACGGCCGTCCGGTGCCGTTCGCGACCCGCGGGCTCTACAAGCGGGTGCTCGACGAGCTCGGCAGCCGCGGCCACGATTTCGTCGCGGGCCTCGAGGTCGAATTCCACATCTTCAAGCTCGATGATCCGCATATGCGTGCGGAGGACGCGGGCCAGCCGGGTACGCCGCCCTCCGTCAGCCTGCTCTCCCACGGCTACCAGTACCTCACCGAGCAGCGTTTCGATCAGATGGAGCCGGTACTGGAGATTTTACGACGCGACATCGTCGCGCTCGGACTGCCCTTGCGCTCCGTCGAGGTCGAATTCGGGCCGAGCCAGTGCGAGTTCACCTTCGCACCCAGGGAGGGGCTCGAACCCGCCGACAACATGGTGCTGTTTCGCTCGGCCGTGAAGCAGATCGCGCGCCGCCATGGTTATCACGCCACTTTCATGTGCCGGCCAAAACTGCCGAACCTGTTCGCCAGCGGCTGGCACCTGCATCAATCGATCGTCTCGCGCGCGAACGGCGACAATCTGTTCATGGCCAAGGAAGCCGGCCAGCCGCTCAGCGAGTTCGGCCGCTACTATCTCGGCGGCCTGCTCGATCACGCCCGCGCCGCGACCGTGTTCACGACGCCGACGATCAACGGCTACAAGCGCTATCGATCCTATTCGCTGGCGCCGGACCGCGCGATCTGGGGTCGCGACAACAGAGGCGTGATGATCCGCGTGCTCGGCGGCCCTGGCGATGCCGCCACGCGGCTGGAAAACCGCGTCGGCGAGCCCGCCGCCAATCCCTATCTCTACATGGCCGCGCAGATCCTCGCGGGCCTCGACGGGGTCGACCGCAAGCTCAATCCCGGCCCGTCCGCCGACACGCCCTACGAGACCGAGGCGCCGCTCTTGCCAAAATCCTTGCGCGATGCGGTCTCGGCGCTAAAGGACGACCCGTTCTTCCGCGAAAAATTCGGCGCCGAGTTCGTCGACTATTACACCCACATCAAGAACGCCGAGATCGATCGCTTCCTGGCCGAGGTGACCGACTGGGAGCACCGCGAATATTTCGAGATGTTTTGAGGCAGAACCACCTCACGGCTCTGTGAGGCGACTTCATCCCGGCCGTTCCGACGACATCACTCCGCGCCCCAACGAAGCCGTTTTCCAGACGCCGCGAAAATCCCTGGAAAAGTGCGAGGTCTATCCTCGACCCTCATGATCAACAATGGAGTTCGATCATGTTGGGTCAATTGATCAGTCTGATCTATCGCCTGTCCTGCCGGACCACCCTGCTCGAGATCGGCACGCACCGCCTCGCCCGCTGATCGCGCTAAACCAGGTCAGACGGATTGACCAAATGAAGGGGATTTCCATGCGCAAGCTGATCCTGATTGCGACATTGTCGCTGTTGGCGAGCCAGGCTTATGCCGGCGGTTCGCGGAGCCTGAGCCTGGCGGCGACCAATGCGAGCGCGGTGACCGAACAGCCGGCAACGACCGCTCCGCAGCAGGCGACACAGGCTCCGACGGCGACGCCGCCCGCAACTGTGCAGACGGCGACGACTTCGCCCGCATCAGCTCCGCCGGCCGCCCCCTCGCAAGCCGCGACTACGCCAGCCGCCACGGCTTCACAGCCGATTGCCGAAACCAAGCCGAAGCACCGAGAGCCGTCCACTGAAGCGCGTGTGATCCGCGAGTTGCACCGACATGGGATCTATTGGTGAGAGCCAATGTCGTCCTGGCGAAGGCCAGGACCCATTACCCAAGACGAGCTTTGACGAAGACTGGTCGTTCGAGACTGATACCGCGGGCAATTGATAGATCACGCGGTATGGGTCCTGGCTTTCGCCAGGACGACGCCGAGGGAGGCGCTCCAGCGTCGCGCCCCTCACCTCAAATCCCCAAATACCTATGCTGCAAATCCGGCTCGGCCATCAGCTGGTCCGACGTGCCGCTCCACACCGTCTTGCCGCGTTCAATGATGTAATGGCGGTCGCAGATGCGGGCGAGGTGGTCGATGTTCTTGTCGACGACCAGGATCGACTGGCCCCGGCTCTTCAGCATCGACAGGCAATTCCAGATCTCGTCACGGATCAGGGGCGCGAGTCCTTCGGTCGCTTCGTCCAGGATCAGGAGCTTTGGGTTGGTCATCAGCGCACGGCCGATGGCCAGCATCTGCTGCTCACCGCCGGAGAGCTGGTTGCCCATATTGCTGGCGCGCTCGGCAAGGCGCGGGAACAGGACGTAGATCGCGGCGAGCGTCCAGGGGTTGGCGCTGCCAAAGCGATCAGCCGCGGCCGCGACCAGATTTTCGCGGACGGTAAGGTTCGGGAAGATCTGGCGTCCCTCGGGGACCAGCCCGACGCCGAGCTTGGCGATCCGATAGGACGGCTGAGTCCGCACGTCAGTGCCCGCAAAGCGGATCGCGCCTGATCGCGCCGGCGTCAACCCCATGATGGAGCGAATGGTGGTGGTCTTGCCCATGCCGTTGCGGCCCATCAGCGAGACCATCTCGCCTGACTTGATCGAGAGCGACAGGCCGAACAGCACCTGGCTGAGACCGTAGCAGGTCTCAATGCCGTCGACGTCGAGCAGCGTGTCAGCCATCGTTTCTTCAGCCATGGCGCGTCACCACATGCGCCTCACCGAGGTAGGCGCGCTTGACGTCTTCATTGGCGCGGATCGCGTCGGGATCGCCGGAGGCGATGACGCGGCCGTAGACCAGCACCGAAATGCGGTCGGCGAGCGCGAACACCGCCGGCATGTCGTGCTCGACCAGCACGATCGAGACTTCTTTGCGCAGCTCCTGGAGCAACCTCACCATGCCCTGGGATTCGGTGACGCCAAGTCCGGCCATGGGCTCGTCGAGCAGCAGCAATTTCGGCTTGCTGGCGAGCGCAACCGCAAGCTCGATCTGGCGCCGCTCGCCATGGCTGAGCTTCGACACCAGGACATCGGCGCGGTGGGCGAGGCCAACGCGGTCGAGCGCGGCATGCGCGGCATCGCGCAGGCCTTTCTCCTTCCGCGCATTGGCGAAGAAACGGAACGAGGTGCCGGCATGCGCCTGCGCGGCGAGCGCGACATTGTCGGCAGCGGTGAAGTCGAGCAGCAGCGAGGTGATCTGGAAGGAGCGTGCGAGTCCCAGCGCGCAGCGACGATAGGCCGGCAGATAGGTGATGTCGCGACCCGCAAGCGAGACGCTGCCGGCATGCGGTGCGAGATGCCCGGTGAGCTGGCTGATCAGCGTGGTCTTGCCGGCGCCGTTCGGGCCGATGATGGCGTGCAGCTCGCCCGCCGCGACATCGAGCGAGACGTGATCGGTCGCAACGATGCCGCCGAAGCGGCGCACCAGCTTTTCGACGCGGAGCAGCGGTTCAGCCACGGCCGATCCTCCCGAGCAGGCCCATGATGCCGCCGCGGCCGAACAGCACGATCAATAGCAGCAGCGGGCCCATGATCAGCGCCCAATATTCGGTGATCTGCGACAGGAACTCTTCCAGCAGCAGATAGACCACCGCGCCCATGACGGGTCCGAACAGCGTGCCCATGCCGCCAAGGATCACCATCACCATGAGATCGCCGGACCGGGTCCAGTACATCACGGCCGGGCTGACGAAATCGGTGTTGTTGGCGAGCAGCGCGCCGGCGAGGCCGCACATCGTCCCTGATATGACGAAGCAGACCAGCTGGTAACGTTTGGCCGGAAAGCCGATCGCCTGCATGCGCTGCTCGTTGGAGCGCAGGCCCTGCACGACGAGGCCGAAGCGGGAATTGACGATGCGCCAGATCAGGAAGATCACGGCCAGCAGGCAGGCGAGACAGAGGTAATAGAACTGCGTGCGGTTCGACAGGTTGATCAGGCCGGAGAAATCGCTGCGCTTGTAGACGGTGAGGCCATCGTCGCCGCCGTAGCGCGCCAGCCCCGAGGCGACGTAATAGGCCATCTGCGCGAAGGCCAGCGTGATCATGATGAAATAGACGCCGCGGGTGCGAAGCGAGAGCGCACCGATCACCAGGGCGTAGATCGCGGAGGCCGCTAGCGCGACCGGAAACTGGATGAAGCCGCTTCCAATACCTTCCTGGGCAAGCATGCCGACGGCATAGCCGCCGATGCCGAGATAGGCGGCGTGACCGAAGCTCATCATGCCGCCAAAGCCCATGATCAGGTTGAGGCTCGCGGCCGCCAGCGCCAGGATGACGATGCGCGTGAACAGCGTCAGGATGAAGATGTTGCCGGACAGGTACGAATAGAGTGGCAGCAGCACGAGGCCTGCCAGCATCAGGGCCGTGACGGCCTTGCTCACGCTCAAACCCTTCATCGACGGTTGGCCGGAAACAGCCCCTCCGGCCGCACCACCAGCACGATTGCCATCAGGAGATAGATCAGCATGGAGGACAGCGCAGGCGCGGCAGTGGAGGCGGCGGCGCCGCTCAACACCTGCCGCAGCAGATTGGGCAAGAAGGCACGGCCGAGCGTGTCGATCATGCCGACGAAGATCGCAGCGAGGAACGCGCCGCGGATCGAGCCTATGCCGCCGATCACGATGATGACGAAGGCGAGGATCAGGATGTTCTCGCCCATGCCGATCTGCACGGTGAGGATCGGCGCCTGCATCAGGCCGGCGAGGCCGGCGAGCGCGGCGCCGAGACCGAACACCAGCGTGTAGAGCAACTTGATGTTGATGCCGAGCGCTCCGATCATCTCGCGGTTGGAGGCGCCGGCGCGTATCAGCATGCCGATGCGGGTGCGCATCACGCCGAGATAGAGCAGCAGCGCCACCAGCAGCGCGACAAAGATGATGGCGAGGCGGTAAGCCGGATAGTGAATGCCGGGCAGGATCGGCACCGGCACGGTGAGCCAGGCCGGCAGTGGTAGCGCCAGGCCAGCCGGTCCCCAGATCAAGCGCACGGCCTCGTTGAAGAACAGGATCAGGCCGAAGGTCGCGAGCACATGGTCGAGATGGTCGCGCCCGTAGAGATGCCGCAGCGCGCTCATTTCGAGCACAATGCCGAGCACCAGCGTGGCACCGAGCGCCAGCAGCGCGCCGAGCAGGAAGCTGCCGGTCCAGGCCGCGAAGGTCGCGGCGAAATAG
The DNA here is from genome assembly GCF_019455395.1 of Bradyrhizobium sp. BR 10261. Classification (NCBI taxonomy): domain Bacteria; kingdom Pseudomonadati; phylum Pseudomonadota; class Alphaproteobacteria; order Hyphomicrobiales; family Nitrobacteraceae; genus Bradyrhizobium; species Bradyrhizobium sp. BR 10261. The sequence continues at coordinate 73,087 of NZ_JACOFQ010000016.1, read as the reverse complement.
GCGCCCATCATGTAGAGCGAGCCGTGCGCGAGGTTGACGAGATCCATGATCCCGAACACCAGCGTCAGGCCGGCGGCGAGCAGGAAGAGCAGCAGGCCGAACTGCAATCCGTTCAGGAACTGTTCGACGACGAGCAGCATCAAGACTCTTTCAGGCGCATGCAGACGCGCGCCGATGTTCGAACACAGTCGCCATCAGTGAAAGAGCTCCCCCTGCCTCTACAAGGCCGAAAAAGGGGTAATGGCAGTATCGTTCCGAGGCAAGAGCGATTCCGCGCCGGACCTGCACTTTGTTGCATGCCGGTGCATGCGCCCCCAATCGGCCCGGCAATAAGGCTGCCACGGATAGGGCAGCATGCCGCACCCAAACGATAACCCTCCCCCCGTTTCCGGGGAGAGGGCGTGAGGGGGGTCGGAACGAGGGGTGTCGCCTAAAGCGCGGTGAGGTCGGGTTGAATCGTCATCGCGCTTTAGCTCTTTGTTTGAGCATGATCTCCGCGCAAACGCGTCCCGCTGATGTCGCGAGGGAAAACCGCTTCACACTTTTCCGGATCATGCCCTAGTGCGACGTGACCTGGCGGGGGAGATCGTCCGGCACGTTCAGTTCGCTATTGGCCGTCGAGGCCTCCAGCGCCGCCATCCGGAACAAATAGGCCAGCGTCGCCAACCCCGAATCTTCAGCCATCTGCGCGAGCTCGAGCGCCATGTCGGACATGTAGCTGAGATTCTCGTCCTTGATTTGCGCCATGGTTTGGCTATCTCGCATCACGTTCGACATCTCAGGCGCTCTTTTGTTGCGCGGCGGTGCGGCCGCAAATATTGGCATGGGCGATGCAGTCGAGACGCGGTCCATCGTGACGGACGACCGAGGCCATGCCGATGCGATCATGCAGGGCATCGACCGTCTCCTGGCGAATCTCGATGGTCGCCGCCATGGTCCAGGCATTCTCCACCAGCGCGGGCAGGCCGAGCGGCGTCACGACGAAGCCGGCCTCGTGGAAACGCGGCAGCCACCAGGTCTCCATGATCGCGCTGACACGCGCGATTCCCTGATCGAGACAGAACTCCTGCACCGCCGCCATCAGTTGCAGATTGAGCGCGCCATCGCGGCGATCGCGAACGACGAAATAGCGCGACCATTCCCAGACCAGCGGATCCTCGGGCCAGCCGCGCACGGCCGCCAGATGCGGAAACACCTCGCTCATCATCGAAGGCTTGGTGGTCGGATAGAGCCGATGGCCGCCGACGACGCGGCGCCCCTCCAGCGCGAGCAAATAGACGGTGTCCTCGTTGTCGTAGGAATCGATCTCGCGGCCATCAGGCCTGCGCAGCGTCTCCCAGTGTCGTTCCTCGACGAATATGTCGTGGCGCAGCCGGAAATGCTGCTCGAGTACGTCTTCGTAGAGGTGGCGATTGATCGCGGAAATTACGTGAATCATGAAAACCCCCATCCAGCCTCAATGGAGGTAGCCTCCGCGAAAAGGCGCAGAGTCGATATTGGGAAATTTCCCAGTACGTCGTTTAGGGATTGATGATTTTGTGGCGAATAGCGAGCGCAACCGCATGCGTACGGTTGACCGCCCCCAGCTTGCGCGCAGCGGTTGCAAGATGCTCCTCGGCGGTGCGCTGCGTGATGTTGAGAATCTCACCGATCTCCCACGCCGACTTGCCCTGCGACGCCCAGGCGATCACCTCGCGCTCACGCGGGGTCAGGCGCGCCGACCTGCTCGGCACAGGATCGAGCAGACGGCGAATGTGGTCGAAGCCGTACATCGCCATCAGATGCAGAGCCGGCTTGCTGCGCGAATTCAGATCGAGATGAACGCCGCCGAGCGACACCGCGGCCTCATAGCCGGTGAGCCCGTGGATGGGCACGATGAAGCCGCGTGACATCCGGAAATCGGTAGCGCGGTTCATCACCTCTGCCGCGTTCGGTTCGAGTTCGGCATCATACGGCGCTTCCGACCACTCGAACGGGTTGAGCGATTGCCGGCACAGGCGCACCACGGGATCGACGCGGTCGTAATTGTTTTGCGTGTAGAGACTGAACCAGCCTGCGGGCCAGCGCTTGGCGAGCACCATCTGCGCGAACCGCTGATCGGGATTCGGCAATCCGGTCACGATAATGGTCTCGAAGCCGAAGCGACCGAACGCCGTTTCCAGCGCATTCATGGCATCGGGAACCCTGCCATAGGCTCCCAGCCCTTCGATGAAGTCCAGCGCCTCGCGGCCATAGTCAACGGCGGACATCGATGCGTTCCCTGCCCCTCGCGTCTCCATATAACACGTCTTTGGGGGCAGCCTCAATTCGCCCGCGTCCGTAATTCCCCGGTGTGGCCTTGCCATCGAAGATTTAATCTACTTGTGGAGGAAGTGACGTATAGTTACACCTAAGGCGTCTGGAGCGGGAAAGCCACGATGGAAGACGAGAACATCGCCCTCAACAGCGTGCTCGGCCTCGAATTGAACCGCGTGTTTTTCGCCGTGCGCGAGACGGCGAACAAGCAGAAGATCATCGAGTTCGCGCGAGCCGTGCTGCAAAGCGAACGCGCCGGCAGCGCGTCGCCGGAGCAACCGGCCAGCTAGGACGCAGCCGCAGCAAACGACCTCGGCGGCAACGGATTGCGCGACGGCTTCGATTTGAGCGCGTTGATTAGAGCCAGAACAATCTAGCCGGGAAATTGTTTCCCTTTTTTCCCTGTGGAGAAGGTTGATGAACCTGGTCGAGGCCCGTGCCCCGGACGCTAGCGCAGCCCCTCTTCGACGATGCGCTGCAGAGCGGGGGGCTCATCCATTCGCAATGTGCCCTCTGGCTTTCCGGGTCCCGGCTCTGCGCCGCAACGCTAGACGCGTTGCAGCGCGACCGGACACAAGCGGCTTCCTCAATCCACACCGTCGGACACTTGCCGCTGGATGACGCCATGGCTCTCGTGAGATGATCGCCGCCACGATCGTCTTTCGGATGCCAAGACCATGATGACGCTGCGCCAGGTTGAAGTGATCCGTGCCGTGATGGTGACGGGAACCATTGGCGGCGCGGCAAAGCTGCTGAACGTGTCCGCGCCGGGGATCAGCCGGCTGGTCAAATACACCGAGCGCTCGCTCGGCATCCGCTTCTTCCAGCGTCAGAACGGCCGCTATTTCCCGACGCCGGAAGCCGAGAACATTTTCGAGCAGATCAACGGTGTCTACAAGAAGGTCGACGACCTCTCCGAGATCATCTCCAAGATCGGCCGCGGCGGCTTGTCGGAACTGCGGATCGGCTCGGTGCCGAGCATCTCGCAGGTGATGGTGCCACGCGCCATCGAGCGCGTCCGGCGCCGCTATCCGGATCTCGGCATCGACATCAACATCCTCAAGATCGAAGAAGCCATCGACTATCTGCTGCTCGGCCGCGGCGAATGCGTGGCGATGAGCTACCGATTGGAGCATTCCGGGCTCGACTTCCTGCCGCTCGCCTCGGGCGAGCTCTATTGCGTCGTGCCGCCCGGCCACGAGCTCGCCCGCCGCAAGCAGGTGTCGGCCGCCGAGATCACCCGCTATCCGCTGATCGGCATCGATCCCAACGATCCCTATGGCCGGATCATGGCCGAGATCTTTGCGCGCCACCGGCTCGACTATAACATCACCATCCGTGCGCGCTTCGGCACCACGGTCTGCGCACTGGTGAAGGCGGGGCTTGGCATCGCCATCATCGACCAGTTCACGGTCGCTCATGGCGGCTATCCCGGCGTCGAGCTCATCAAGATCGCCGAGCCGACGCAATTCGACACCTATATCGCCGTGAAGCGCGGCGCGCCGCTGTCGCTCCATGTCGAATATTTCATCGAATCCCTGCGCGCCGAGATGCGCGCAGTCGAGCCAGCACGCAGCAACGGCAAGGCCGCGCTGGGGCGCGTGCGGAAGAGCTAACATTATGTTAGGTTTACGGGACGAAAGGGTAATTGTGCTAGGCAGGGGATTGACTATCGTCCTTCTTGGAATTGCGCGGTTTTCCCGGCCAATGGCCTGACATCGACGCGCGCCCCAAGAAATGACCAAGAAACGATCGAGGGACGATCAAGGACCATCGAGAGACGATACTGAATCATGTCTAGCCGCGGCTCCGCTGCCTCCAAAAAACTCCTGACCGGCTTGATCGGTGCGCCGATCGCCCATTCCGCCTCCCCCGCCATGCATGAGCGCGCCGCCGAGGCGCTGGGCCTGCGGGGCCACTACCAGCTCATCGAGGTCGCCGGCGCGGATGCGACCGGGCTGAGCATGATGCTCGAGGGCGTGCGGCGGCTCGGCTTTGCCGGCGTCAACGTCACCTTCCCCTACAAGGAAGCCGTGGTGCCGCTGCTCGACGAGCTGGCATCGACGGCAGCCACGATGGCCGCGGTCAACACCATCGTGGTCAAGAATAACAGGCTGATCGGCCACAACACCGACACCACAGGCTTTGCACGCGCGGTCAAGCCGCTGCTGGCGCCTTCCGGAAATGCAGTGGCCGTGATCGGCACCGGCGGCGTCGGCAAGGCCATCGCGTTTGCGCTGGCGAGCCTGAAGGTGACTGACCTGCGCATCTTCGACAGCGAGCCGTCGCGGGCCGAGAAGCTTGCCGCGCTGCTGGCCAGTCACGGTGGCGCACGGGTCGCTCAAAGCGTCGTGGACGCGCTTGATGGCGCAACCGGCCTCGTCAACGGCACCCCCGTCGGCATGCTGCCGAACCGGGACACACCGGTCCCCCCGGCGCTGCTCCGCGAAAACCTGTGGGTCGCCGACGCTGTCTATTCGCCGCTGATCACGCCGCTGCTTGCCGCGGCGCGAGACAAGGGTGCGCGGATCATGACCGGGCGGGAGCTTGCGATCTACCAGGCTGCCGACGCCTTCGAATTGTTCACGGGCCTTGCCCCATCGACTGAAGTCATGGGAGAGGCTTTTGACGCCGTGATGGCCGCGCGCAGCGCCGCCTATCAGGCAGCTTGAGGCGAAGCGGCCGGACACAAGGCCCGCTTGCAAAAATGATACGGGAGGAGAGGACGATGAAATCAACGCTATTGGCGGGCGCGCTGCTCACTGCCATCACGACCACGGGCGCCTTGGCGCAGACGATCAAGCTCGCCGACGTCGCCGAGTTGTCGGGTGGCGGCGCAACCGTCGGCACCAACTGGAAAAACGGCATCGACCTCGCGATCGAGGAGATTAATGCCAAGGGCGGCATTCTCGGCCGCAAGCTCGAAGTCACCCATGCCGACTCGCAGTCCAACCCCGGTGTAGCGCGCGCGCAGGTGCAGAAGGCGCTCGACGCCGAACCCTACGTGCTGCTCGGCCCCGGCTATTCCGGCTCGGTGAAGGTCACTGCCCCGCTCGCCGCCGAAGCCGGCATCACCCAGATCATGGGTGGCGAAGCCGCCGAGTTGACGCAAGCGGGCAACAAGTTCCTGTTCCGCACCTCGTTCGGCCAGCAATCCTCGATGCCGAAGGTCGCAAAGTACATCCACGACGACATGAAGGCGAGGTCGGTCGCAGTGGTCTGGGTCAACAATGATTTCGGCCGCGGCGGACGTGACGTCGTGATCAAGGAGCTGGAGCGTCTCGGCTCAAAGGTGGTCGCCGATCTCTCCACTGAAGCAGGCCAGGCCGATTTCGCCGCCGACGTCGGCAAGATCAAGGCCGCCAATCCCGACGCCGTCTTCGTCTACCTCAACGAAGAAGAGAGCGCGCGCATCCTGAAGGAGCTGAAGCGCCAGAGCGTGGCCGCGCCGTTGATGGGCGAGACAACGCTGATCGGCCAGAAGGTGATCGAGCTCGCCGGGGACGCCGCCAACGGCGCGCGCGGCCATGTCGGCCTCACCACGGACGCGCCGGTCGACCTGATCAAGGGTTTCCGCGATCGCTTCTCGAAGAAGTACAACTATGTGCCTGATCACAACGGCCTGAAGGGCTATCTCGCCGTCTACATGGTGAAAGCCACCACCGAGAAGATGGGCAAGGTCGATCCCAAGGCCTTTGCCGATGCGCTGCACGGCTTGACCATCAAGGCCTCCGAGGAGCCGGGCATTCTGATGGACGTCAGCTTCGACCAGAATGGCGACATCGATCGGCAGAGCTTCCTGGTCGAGGTCGTTGAAGGCAAGCAGGTGGTGAAGCAGGTGCTGCCGAAGCTGAAGTGATCTTCGCCTCTCTTCTCCCTCGCCCCGCTCTTACGGGGAGAGGGAGACGATAGAGCGGGGCGAGCGAGCGGCACGAAAGAGGAAGATGTCCAACCTGTTCGATCTCCTGGTCGCGGGCCTCGCCACTGGCGCGATCTATGCGCTGGTTGCGGTTGGCTTCACGCTGCTGTGGCAGACCTCGCAGACCATCAATTTCGCGCAAGGCGAGTTCGTGATGCTGCCGGCATTCCTGATGCTGGCGGCAATGCATGTCGGCGCGCCGTTCTGGCTCGCGAGCATCCTCGGCATCCTGCTCTCGATGATCCTGCTGGGCCTCGCCTTCAAGATGCTGCTGGTCGACCCGATGATGCGCCATGGCGTGCTGCCGCTGGCAATCGCGACCATGGCGCTCGCCATCGGCATCAAGGAAGCCGTGAAGCAGTTCTTCAGCGCCGAGGCCTCGCCGTTTCCGTCAATCGTGCCGACCGGCGATATCTCCGTCCTCGGCCATGCCGTATCGCTGCAAAGCCTCGGCGTGCTCGTCGTCGCCATTGTGGCCGTGCTCTGCCTGACCACGCTGCTCAACCGCACGTCGCTTGGCCATCAGATGCAGGCCGCGGCGCAGAACCCGACCGTCGCGCGCATCATCGGCGTGCCGGTCGAGCGCATGATCCTGCTGACCTTCCTGATCAACGCCTTCCTGGTCGCCCTGGCCTCGCTGCTGATCACGCCGATCTATCTGGCGAAATTTTCCAGCGGTGAAGTGCTCGGCCAAGCCGCCTTCATCGCGGCGATCGTCGGCGGCTTCAACCAGGTGCGCGGCGCGATCATCGGCGGCCTCCTGATCGGCGTGCTCGACAATCTCGCGGCCGCCTATGTCTCGACGCAGTACCGCGCCGCCGTGCCAATGATCTTCCTGATCGCCGTCATCCTGTTCAGGCCGCAAGGACTGCTCGGCCGCGCCGAGGAGCGCACGGTATGAGCGGTTTTGCAAAGCCCCTGAAGATCACGCTCGGCCTCATCGTCATTGCCGGCCTGATCGTCATCCCCATGAACTTCAACCGCTACGGCCTGTTCATCCTCAGCCAATGGGCGGTGATGACGATCGCCGCCATGGGCCTCAACCTCACGCTGGGCTATGCCGGCCAGGTCTCGCTGGCGCAGGGCGCATTCGTCGGTATCGGCGCCTATGCCGCCGCGATCATGACCACGCATGGCTGGCCGCTGCCGGCCGCGATTGCAGTCGCGATCGTGCTGAGCTTCGGCGTCGGCTGGGTGCTCGGCTATCCGGCGCTGCGCGTGCAGCACCATTACCTTGCCTTCGTCACCCTCGCCTTCTCGACCCTGGCCTTCCTGGCGTTTCGCAACGAGAGCTGGCTCACCGGCGGCATCTACGGCATCTCCAACATTCCGCGACCACATATCTTCGGCACCGCGACCAACAAGCCACTGCCGTTCTATTATGTCTGCCTCGGCTCGCTTGCGATCGTCTCGCTGGCGGTGTGGTGGCTGATCCGCTCGCCTTGGGGCCGCGCCTTCATGGCGCTGCGCGAGAATCCGTTGCGAGCCCAGTCACTCGGCATCGACACCCGCCGCTACACGCTGATGGCGTTCGCAATCGGCTCGGCGCTCGGCGGCGTCGCCGGCGCGCTCTATGCGCCGCTGACGCAATATATCGATCCTGTTCCGTTCAACCTGTCGCTCTCGCTCGACCTCTTGATGATGGTGATCGTCGGCGGCGCCGGCTTCTATTTCGGTCCGTTCCTGGGGGCGATGATCGCGGTGCTGCTGCCGGAATGGCTGCGCTTCACCGAGGGCTATTATCTGATGCTCTACGCGCTGGCTGTGATGGGGCTGCTGATCTGGTCGCCGACGGGAATCCTGGGAATCCTCGACCGCTACATGGCCGCGCGGCGCACCAAGGCGGCGTCCGCGCTGCGCGCCGTCGCCAAATCCCGGCTGGAGACGGCGCAATGAGTGCGGTGCTCGAAGTCACCAATATCAAGAAAAGCTTCGGCGGCATCCACGCGGTCGACGGCGTCAGCTTCGATGTCCGCGAAGGCGAGATCCTCGGCCTGATCGGCCCGAACGGCTGCGGCAAGTCGACCTTGTTCAACTGCATCCTCGGCCAGCTCACGCCATCGGGGGGCGAGGTCAAGCTCGACGGCAAGGTGGTCACGGGCCTCCGCCCCTCCGAGCTCAACAAGCTCGGCGTGAGCCGCACCTTCCAGCTTTTGCAGGTCTTTCCAAAACTCTCGGTACGCGAGAACCTGATCCTGGCGGGTCAGGAGCATCAGGGTAACATGGCCTCGCGCCTCGTCGGCCGCGCCGATGCCGGGCTGACGGATGCCGCCAACCAGATGATCGGCTTCTTCAAGCTCGATCATCTCGCCTCTGAGCCTGCCGGCGGCCTCTCCTACGGCCAGCAGAAACTGCTCGATGCCGCCATGGCGTTCATGGGCGGCCCGCGCTTGGTGCTGCTCGATGAGCCCGCCGGCGGTGTCAACCCGTCGATGCTGGCCGATCTGAAAGAGCGGCTGGTCGCCATCAACCGCGACAAGAACGCCACGTTCGTCGTGATCGAGCACAACATGGAATTCGTGATGTCGCTGTGCTCGCGCGTGATAGTGATGGCGGAAGGCAAGGTGCTGGCGATGGGGCGGCCGGACGAGGTCCGGAAGAACCCGGCCGTGATCGAAGCCTATTTGGGACACTGATCATGAGCGACCCGATCCTCTCGGTTCACAACCTCGTCGGCGGCTACGGCAAGATGACGATCTTGAATGGCACCACATTCTCGGTGCCGTCCGCGACCATCACCACGATCATCGGCCCCAACGGCGCCGGCAAGTCCACCGTGTTCAAGGCGATCTTCGGTCTCCTGAAGCTCCGCGAAGGCAAGATCAGCTTCGCAGGCCGCGACGTCACGAACTTGAATCAGCGCGCGCTGCTCAATGCCGGCATCTGCTACGTGCCGCAGGGCCGCAATATCTTTCCCGAGCTCTCGGTCCGCCACAATATCGAGCTCGGCGGCGTCGCCGCCGGCAAGGGCATCGATCTACCGACACGGATCGAGACCGCCCTCGACCTGTTTCCGGCGCTGCGCCGCAAATCGGCCCAGCAGGCCTCGACCTTGTCCGGCGGCGAGCAGAAACAGCTCGAAATCGCTCGCTCGCTGCTGCTCGAGCCGAAGCTGGTGCTGATCGACGAGCCCTCGATCGGCCTGTCGCCACTGATGGTGCAGCAGACCTTCCATATCCTGAAGAATTTGCGCGACCGCGGCGTCACCATCCTGATGATCGAGCAGAACGCGCGCTCGGCGCTGGAAATTTCTGATATCGGCATCGTGCTCGAGCTCGGCCAGACCCGCATGGTCGACAAGGCGGAGCGCATCCTGAACGACCCACGCATCGGCCAGCTCTTTCTCGGGGGCGCCATGGAGGAAACTACAGCATGAACAAACGCTCGATCGCCACCGTTTCCCTCTCGGGCGCCCTCGACGAAAAGCTGCGTGCCATCGCATCCGCAGGCTACGAGGCGGTCGAGATTTTCGAGAGCGACCTCTTGTCGTTCGGTTCAAAGCCGCGCGACATCGCCAAGCTCTGCAAGGACCTCAATCTCGAGATCTGCGCGTACCAGCCGTTCCGTGATTTCGAGGGTATGCCGGAGCCGCAGCGCGCGCGCAACTTTGCCCGCGCCGAGCGCAAGTTCGACCTGATGCAGGAGCTCGGCACCGATCTGTTGCTGGTTTGCTCCAATGTGTCCCCTCACTCGCTCGGCGGCATCGACCGCGCGGCCGACGATTTTCGCGAGCTCGGCGACCGCGCTGCCAAGCGGGGCCTGCGCGTAGGCTATGAGGCGCTGGCCTGGGGCCGGCACGTCAACGACTATCGCGATGCGTGGGAGATCGTGCGGCGTGCCGATCATCCCGCGATCGGCGTCATCCTCGACTCCTTTCACGCGCTGGCGCCGGGCTTCCCGGTGCGCGCCATGGCTTCGATCCCCGGCGACAAGATCTTTCTGGTCCAGCTCGCCGACGCGCCGAAGCTCGAGCTCGACATCCTGTCATGGAGCCGGCACTTCCGCTCCTTCCCTGGCCAGGGAGATTTGCCGGTCGGCGAATTCATGCAGGCGATCGCCGCAACCGGTTACTCCGGGCCATGGTCGCTGGAGATCTTCAACGACCAGTTCCGCGCCGGCTCTGCGGCGCAGACCGCGGTCGACGGCCTGCGCTCGCTGATCCTGCTGCAGGACCAGCTCGCACCGGACTGGCCAAAGCTCGTCGGCGAGCCCCTGGCGCCGAAGCCCAAGAGCAGCGGCACCGGCTTCATCGAATTCGCGGTCAACGAAACCAAGGCCGGCGAGCTCGCGCGATTGTTTTCGCAGCTCGGCTTCCGCAAGACCGGCAAGCATCGCAGCAAAGCGGTGGAGCGCTGGTCGCAAGGCAAGGTCGAGCTCGTGATCAATTCCGAGACCGACGGCTTCGCGCATTCGCACTATGTCACGCACGGCCCCGGCGTCTGCGCCATCGCGCTCGATGTAGACAATGCCGGCCTTGCCATGCAGCGCGCCGAAACGCTGAAGGCGCGCACCTTCTACCAGCCGGTCGGGCCGGGCGAGCTGGAGATCCCCGCGATCCACGGCGTCGGCGGCAGCCTGCTCTATTTCCTCGATCAGGCCGGCAAGAACTGGGACACGGATTTCGAGCCCGTCGCGAGCAACGCAAGCGCCGATGCGCTGATCGCGGTCGACCACATCGCGCAATCGATGCCCTATGATGAGATGCTGTCCTGGCTGCTGTTCTACACCGGCATTCTCGACCTCAAGCGGCTGCCGCAGATGGAGATCGCCGACCCCAGAGGCCTCGTGCAGAGCCAGGCCCTCATCAATGGCGACCAGAGCCTGCGCTTCGTCGTCAACGGCTCCTCCGCCAACCGCACGCTGCCGGCTCGCTTCATCTCGGAGTTTTTCGGCTCGGGCGTGCAGCACGTCGCCTTCGCGTGCGAGGATATCTTCGCCACCGTCGCGGCGATGCGCGCACGCGGCGCCGGCTTCCTGGATATCCCTGACAATTACTACGACGACATCGAAGCCAAATACGACCTCGACCCCGAAGTCATGGCCAAGCTCCGCGCCAACCACATCCTTTACGACCGCGAGGGCAACGGCGAATTCTTCCAGGTCTACACCCACATTTTCGACGAGCGCTTCTTCTTCGAGATCGTGGAGCGCAGGAGCTATCAGGGCTTTGGTGCGCCCAATGCCGGCATCCGGCTCGCCGCGCAGGCTCGCGAGGTGCGGCCCGCGAGCATGCCGAGGGTGTGATTACCCTCTCCCCGCATTCGCCTTCGCCAAAAGCTTCGGCGAGACAAGTGCGGGGAGAGGGGAGAGACGTCACTTCATCGGGCACTTGTCGTGGAAGCGGTCCTGATCGTTGGTGACGATGGTGGCGACGGTCTTCAGCGTGAGCTCGCCACCGGCGCCCTTCACCACGTCCTGCAAATAGAAGTTCTGGATCGGGATGTGGTTGTTGCCATATTTGAATGAACCGCGCAGCGACTTGAAGTTGGCCTTCTCCATCTCGGCCTTCATCGCGTCCTTCTTGGTCGTGTCGCCGCCGACGGCGACCACCGCGCTGTTGATGAGCTGCGCCGCGTCATAGGCCTGCGCGCCGTAATAGCTCGGCCGGGCATTCGGATATTTCGCGCGGTAGTCGGCAACGAACTTCTTGTTCTGCTCGTTCGGCAGATCGTTCACCCATTCCTGCGCGCCGGGCACACCGAATGCGTTCTCCTTCTGCAACGGCAGCGTCGTCTCGTCGACGGTGAAGGCGGTGTAGAGCGGCATGGTGCTCTTCATGCCGGCTTGGACGTATTGATTGAGGAACTGCGCGCCGGCCGCACCGGGATAGAACACGAAGATCGATTCGGCGCCGGAGGCGCGGGCTTTCGCCAGCTCCGCCGAGAAGTCGAGCTGGCTCGGCCAGACCGTGTATTCCTCGCCCTTGATCTCGCCCTTGAACGTGCTCTTCAGGCCGGCGAGCATATCCTTGCCGGCGGCGTAGTTCGGGCCGATCAGAAACACGCTCTTGACCGCGTTCGCGTTCATGTAAAGGCCCATGGCGGCCGGCGTCTGGTCGTTCTGCCAAGAGGTCGAGAACACGTAAGGGCTACACAGCTCGCCCGCGAGCTGCGAGGGACCCGCATTGGCCGAGATCAGGAAGGTCTGAGAGTCCACCGCGGTCTTGAGCGAGGCGAGCAGCACGTTCGACCAGATGTAGCCGACCAGGAAATCGACCTTGTCGGACTGAACCAGCTTCTCGGTCTTCTGCTTGCCGACATCAGGCTTCTGGCCATCGTCCTCATAGATCACCTCGACCGGCTTGCCGCCCATCTTGCGCCCGAGATGATCGAGCGCGAGTTCGAACGAGTTGCGCATGTCGTTGCCGATCACGGCGGTCGGGCCGCTGAAGGTGGAGACGAAACCGATCTTGATGGTGTCGCCGGCGAATGCCGGATTTGCCAGCACCAGCGCCGCTGCGCCCGCCAGCCAGAATGCCGTCCTCATTACCACTCCCCTCCTTATTATTGATCCCCGGAAAACGGGGTGATCGCCGCCCCGGAGCCTGTCTCTATTGAACGCAAAATCTGTCGCGCCGCCAATGGCTCAGCCGCCGCTCCTGCACCATATTTCGCCCTAAATGGAGATGGCAAGAAATATAATTCTACTTACTTTGCCCAAGCCTGCGGCGCTTTTTCGCGGGGAATATCGATACGCCAAGCCTATTCCATCATTGATGATGGCTATTGGACCACGGCACCCAATCCGCACTTAAATAAGGGCGTGAAGAGGCAAGATTCGAGGGTGCATCATGGCCGCAAACCCCCATCGCGTCGTCATCGTCGGCGCCGGCTTCGGCGGGCTGGAGACGACCTACCGGCTTGCCGGCGCGCCGGTGGAGATCACGCTGATCGATCGCCGCAACCATCATCTGTTTCAGCCGCTGCTTTACCAGGTCGCAACCGCCTCGCTTGCGACCAGCGAGATCGCCTGGCCGATCCGTCATCTCATGCGCGACCGGCGCGAGGTGACGACGCTGTTCGCGACCGTGAGCGGCGTCGATACCGCGCGCCGATGCGTGCTGATCGACGATGGCAGCGAGGTGCCCTACGACACGCTGGTGCTCGCCACCGGCGCGCGTCACGCCTATTTCGGCCATGACGAGTGGGAGACATGGGCGCCGGGACTGAAGACGCTGGAAGACGCGACCACGCTGCGCCGTCACATCCTGGTGGCGTTCGAGCGCGCCGAGCGGGAGACTGATCCCGCGAAGCGCGCGGCGCGGCTGACCTTTGTCATCGTCGGCGCCGGCCCAACCGGCGTCGAGCTCGCCGGCACCATCGCCGAGATGGCGCATCACACCCTGCCGGCAGATTTCCGCAACATCGATACCCACAAGGCCCGCGTGGTGCTGATCGAAGCGGGCCCACGCGTGCTGGCGGGCTTTCCCGACGATCTCTCGGCTTACGCGCAGGCCTCGCTGGAAAAGATCGGAGTCGAGGTTGTGCTCGGACAGGCCGTCACCGAGATCAACCGCGATGGTGTGGTCTTCGGCGGCAAGCTGCTCGAGGCCAAGACGCGAATCTGGGCCGCCGGCGTGCGCGCATCGCCCGCCGCCGAATGGCTGGGCGCACCAAGCGATCGCGCCGGACGCGTGCAGGTCGCCAACGACCTCACCATTCCCGGCCATCCCGAAATCTTCGCGATCGGCGACACCGTCAACATCAACGCCTGGAACGGCAAGCCCGTGCCGGGCATCGCACCGGCGGCGAAGCAGCAGGGCAAGCATGTCGCCGCGACCATCAAGGCGCGGCTGCAGGGCGCGCCGACCGGCCCGTTCCGCTACAAGCACGCCGGCAGCCTTGCACAGATCGGCAAGAGGCTCGCGGTGATCGACTTCGGCAAGGTCAAATTGCGCGGCACCATCGCGTGGTGGATCTGGGGCATCGCCCACATCTATTTCCTGATCGGCCTCCGCCACCGACTCAGCGTCGCGCTGAGCTGGCTGTGGATCTACGCGCGAGACCAGCGCGCGGCGCGGCTGATCACGCAGGGCAGCAGCAAGGTGGTGTAGGGAAGCTTCTTGTGTCCCGGACCCGGCGCGGCATGAAATGACGCGACGCAGGGCCGGGACCCAGAACCGCGGGCCCGCCTCTGCAGCGCAGCGCTGCGCGCCGCACTGGGTTCGGGCAAGCGCCTGCCGACTCGCGACGGGCTACGGCGTCTTGCAGACGAAATTCGCGGCGTCCTCGCTGTCGCCCTGCCCGGAATACGCGGCGTAGCTCGGATACGGGCACAGCGGCCGCGTCCGGCCCGGGCTCCAGGACGCGGGGACTTCCTTGTTGGCGGGATTGGCGGACGCAATGACGCGCTCGGGTGCCTTGCCCTTCTCGACCCAATCGATCAGCGCGGACAGTGCATCGAACTTGTCGAGGGTGACGCCGCCGCCGCAATGCGTTTCGCCGGGAATCGTGAACAGGCGCGCGACGCCGTCGGCGTTCCCCTGCAGGTTCTTGTTCAGCCGGTCGTACCAGCTGATGGTGTCATTCACCGAGAACACCGGATCGGCCTGACCGTGATAGATCAGCATCTTGCCGCCGGACTTCTGGAGCGCGGCGAGTTTGGGATCATCAATGTCAGGCGGCGTCATGAAGTCCATGGCCGATTCCGTGAAGGTCGCGTCCTTGGTGAAAATCTTCGGCGCGTCCTTGTCGAAATCATAGGCCTTCAGTGCCTCGACCAGCTTCTCGTTGCTGCCCTCGACCACGACCGGGGGTGTCGAGAAGATGTAATTCAGCGACGCTGCGCCCATGGTGGCGATGATCGGGTAATTGTTCCAGGGCGCGATGGGGCTCTCGACCTTCCAGGTGCGCCAATTGCCGGTGCCGATGCCGCCGTCGAGGGGCCAATCGGAATAGAGCGCCTCACCTTTCGAATTCTTCGGCCCGGCGAGGCTCATCTTCAGGGCGTCGACCTTGGCTTCGGACAAACAGGCGCTGTTCTGCCCCGGCGCGCAGACCAGGCTCTTGAGATCGAACGCCTTCTGACAGGCGGCGAGGTTGGCGGTCAGACCATCCTTGACGCCATCGAGCGCGTCGCAGGCCTCCGTGATGCGGGACGAAACGAGCTGGGCGTCCTCCTTGGTGATGGACTTGCGCAGATCAGGATCAACTTTCAGGAAGGCCTGCACGTCCCAGGCGTGCTGGATCGCAGCGCGCGGCAGGTCGAAGCCAGGATTGCCGACGAGGAAGCCGTCGTAATTTTCCGGCATGCGCGACGCCGCGACCATGGCGTGACGACCGCCGTTCGAGCATCCCGCCATATAGGAGCGTTCCGGCTTGCGTCCGTAATGCAGGGCGATGATCTGCTTTGCGACCGGCGACAGCGTCATGTCGGCGGCATAGCCATAGTCGCGCCGCGCCTGCGGATCGAGGCCGAATGCCGCGCCCGCAGTCAGGCCCAGCGACTTGTTCGCGGGGTCCGAGCCGGAATGACCACTATCCGACGACAGCACGGCAAAGCCGCGCGCCAGTGGCACGGTGCCACCGGAGGCCAAGCCCTCGGGCAGGCTGCCAAGAGCGGGCACGACGACGCCGTCGTTGCCGCCATTGACCTGATGCAGGAAGCGGCCGTTCCACTCGGCCGGCAAGCGCAATTCGAACCCGATGGCATAGGACTTCCCGTCGGCTCCGGTCCGCCGGTTGGCAAGCCCCGTCAAGACGCAATGCTTGGGGAGACCGTTGGCCGCGTCCTGCGTTCTGGACCCGGTTATCTCGACGCTTGAGATACCGAGCGAAGCGGTGGTGACCGACGAGCAGGGCTCGCCCTCGGCGCGGGCCAGCGCGGTCGATCCCAGAAGCACGACCAGCGCAGCGGCTGATATCAAGCCAGTCCTCATGGCGGACCCTCCCTATTTAGTTATATGTTATAATCATTACCTCCATTTCTTATTTTGGCAAGTGCCGCCGCACCGCGTTGGAGGCACAAGACCGTTTACCTGGCCAGTTCGCATCCGCCTTCCGCCAACGGGCGGAACGCCTGGTCGGCGGGAATCGTCGAGACCAGCTTGTAATAGTCGTACGGATATTTCGACTCTTCCGGCTTCTTCACCTCGAACAGATACATGGGATGCACGACGCGGCCGTCCTGGCGAATCGTGGTGTCGCCGAACAACTTGTCCTTGCCCCTGAACTTCTTCATCTCGGGCACGACGTCCTTGGCATTATCGCTGCCGGTGGCGGCGACCGCGTTGAGGTAGGCGAGTGTGGAGGCATAGACCCCGGCCTGGTTGCCGCTCGGCATCTTGCCGTTCATGCCGGGCCGCGCGGCAAAACGTTTGGCGAACGCGCGAGTGTCGTCGTTCATGTCCCAGTAGAACGCTTCCATGAGCTGGAGGCCCTGCGCCACCTTGATGCCCATGCCATGGACGTCGTTGATGAAGAGCAGGAAGGCGACGAGCTTCTGGCCGCTCTGCTGGATGCCGAATTCGGCGGCCTGCTTCACCGCGTTGATCGTGTCGCCGCCTGCATTGGCGAGCCCGATCACCTGCGCTTTCGAGCTTTGCGCCTGCAGCAGGAAGGAGGCGAAGTCGGAGGTGCCGAGCGGATGCTTGGAGGAGCCCAGCACCTTGCCGCCGTGTCCCTCGATGTACTTCTGCGCCTCCGCCTCGATGCCCTTGCCGAGCGCGTAATCGACCGTGAGGAAATACCAGTCCTTGCCGCCGCGCGACATCATCGCAGCCGCCGTGGTGTTGCCGGTCGCCCAGGCATCGTTGACCCATTGGATGGTATTGGGCGAGCACGCCTTGCCGGTCAGATCGGAGCTCGCCGTCGATGACGCCAGGAAGGTCATGCGGCTGTCGCGCAGCAGCGTGTTGATGGAGAGGCCGACGGCCGAATTCGGCACGTCGACGATCGCGTCGACGCCCTCGACATCGAGCCATTTGCGCGCGATGGCATTGCCGACATCGGCTTTGTTCTGGTGATCGGCATAGACGATCTCGACCTTGATGCCTTTGCCGCCGCCGTTGAAATCCTCGGCCGCCATACGCGCGGCCTCGACGGAACCCATGCCGTTGGTGTCCTGGAAGATGCCGGAGATGTCGTTGAGCACGCCGACGCGCACGACATTCTCCGAGATCTCGGCGCTGGCCGCGCCACTGACCAGGCTCGCCGCCAGAACGAGTGTCCACTTCAGTCGCTTCATCATTCCCTCCCCTGATGTGCCGCGTTGGTCGTTGCCGCCGCGCTTGAAACGTCAGACCTGCCGCTCCGGCAGCTTCAGCACGAGCCCGTCGAGGTCTGGTGTGATCCTGATCTGGCAGGACAGCCGGCTGTTCGGGAGCCGCGCGGCCGCGGTGCCATCGAGCAGCGCGTCCTCGTCGTCGGCCATCGCGGGCAGGCGGGCGATCCAGTTCTCGTCGACATAGACGTGACAGGTGGCGCACATCGCGTTGCCGCCGCATTCGGCCAGGATGCCGTCGAAGCCGTGGCGTGTGGCCACCTGCATAGCGCTCTCGCCGTCTGAGGTCTCGACGCGGTCGGATTTGCCGTCGGGATGGACAAAGCTGATCGTGGGCATCGAGGCTCCTTGTCAGGCCGGGGTGATGGCGACGGGCAGGCTGTCGAACCCGCGCAGCGTGTTGTTGAAGCGGCGCTTCGGCTCGCCGGTGATCTCGATTTTCGCGATGCGCCGCGCCAGCGCCGTGAGCATCACCTCACCCTCGAGCCGCGCCACGAGCTGGCCGACGCACATGTGGATTCCCGAGCCGAATCCGACATGGCCGGAGGTGCGTCGCCTGATGTCGTAGCTGTCGGGCCTATCCCAGCGTCGCGGATCGCGGTTGGCGGCGGCGAGGAACATCAGCACCTTCTCGCCTTCGCTGATGCGCGCGCCCGACAGCTCGACCTCGCGCGTGGTGGTGCGGAAGAAGGTCTGGACCGGGCCTTCGAAGCGGACAGCCTCTTCGAAGGCGTTGCGCGCCAGCGTGAGATCGTCGCGCAGGCGCTGCCACTGGTCAGGGAAACGCGCGAGGCAATAGATCGCGGCGCCGATGCCGTTGACGGTCGTGTCGAGGCCGGCCGAGAGCAGCGAGCGCACCAGCAGCGGCGCCTCGGCCGCGGTGATCTTGCCTTCATCGACCTGCGCATGGATGCAGGCACCGAAGCCGCCCGGCGCGAGATTGTCGCGCTGACACTGCTCGGCAACATAGGCCTGGTGTGGCGCCGAGCGCGCGATCGCCTCCTGACGCAGCTCATTGGGCGGGCCGAAGGCGTTGAACACGACGCTCGCATAGGGGATGAGGTGCTCGCGGCCTTCGGGCTTCAGGCCGAGCGCATCGGGGAAGATCGAGAGCGGATAGGCTTCCGCAAGATCGGCGATCGCGTCGAAGCTGCGCTTCTCCAGCAGGACATCGACGCGCTCCTCCGCCGCCGTCGCAAAGCGGTCGCGCACCTGCTTCATTGCGGTCGGCGACAGCACTTTCGACAGCACGGCGCGGGTGCGGGTGTGCGCCGGCGGATCGGCCTCCAGGATCAAGCTCGGCGGCCGCCACGGCGTCTCCTTCTTGAAATCCGACAGGCCGACGCCGCGGCCGGAGCAGAAGGTCGCGGGATCGTTCAGAACGGCATGGACTTCGGCATAGCGCGCGACGCCATAGACATTCCATTTGTCGAGATAGACCACCGGCCCCGCCTCCCTCAGCACCTCATGCGTCGGATAGGGATCGGCGAAAAAGTCCATCGCGAAGGGATCGACGTCGAGATGCGGGACGCCTGAGACCGCGGAGCCGGATGTGCTCATTGAACGCCTCGCTCATTTTGATCTTGTGAAAGGGCGGCGCTTGCCATTAGGTCTGCGGGCCCCCCGCGAGTCACAAGGCCGATATGCCACCGTCTTCGACCAGAGCCCGCCAGAAGCCCTCGCCCACAGATCCGGGACCGACGCTCGATCTCGACCGTTACGTCCCGGCCTTCATCACCTTCATCGCCAACAAGCTCTCGAACAGCGCGACCGCGCTCTACCAGCGGGAGTTCGGCGTCAACGTCACGGAATGGCGGATCATGTCGCTGCTGGCGATCGAACCCGGAATTCCGGCCTCGCGCATCTGCCACGTCATTGGTTTCGACAAGGGCCCGGTGAGCCGAACGCTGGCGGGCCTGGAGAAGCGGGGGTTGGTCTCGATCCGCACTGATCCGGACGATGGCCGAACCCACTCGATCGCGCTGACGGCGAAGGGGCGCGCGACCCATGACAAGGTGATCGTGGCCGCATTCGAGCGTGAGCGGCGACTGTTGTCCTGCCTCAGCAAGGACGAACGCGAGGTGCTGATCGACCTGCTGCGCCGCCTGCACGAGAATCTCGGCGCCGTGACCGGCAGCACGGAGACCTGACAGCTCGCGCACCGGGCGCGATCCGGCGTCATCTCCTGGCACGCGCCCGCGTTTGCCGACGACACCATTGCTGCCGCGCATTGTTCCCTCCGAGATCAGACGCGACGGTTCGCCCGCCGTCATTTCTGGTTCGGAACGGTTCGCACAAATTAGTTGCTAAGGCAACAAAATATTCGTCCAGATATTGCGACAGAACGGCTGGCGTATTTGGGCCTAGCTCTCATGTCACGGACAAGGCGCGGCAACCACGCGCCCCGGGGGCGGGACCCAGCAAGCCGTGCGCACGGGGAGAGATGGGCCCGGCTCTGCAGCGCATCACTTGCGTGCTGCGCCGCGTCCGGGGCACGCCAGCGACTCTAGCCGGTGACCTCGCAGCCGATCCACTCCGCCGACGCATCGTCGTTCAGCCGCGCCACGGCGTCTGCGCGCCGCGTCAGCACGGCACGCTGATTGATGTAGCCCTTGTCGGTGATCTCACCGCCATCGACCGAGGCCGGCTCGGCAAGCAGCAGCGCGCGCGTCGCGTGTCCGGACGAATTGGCGCTCTGCTGCTTCAGTTTGGCCAGGCCCTGCGCGATCGCCGACCGGACCTTGTCATGCGCCAGCACGTCGCGCACATCAGCAGTGTCGGGCAGGCCAGCATGCGCCCGGCACGCGGCGATATTCGGAAATACCAGGAAGCGGACCTCGTCGCCGCCATCGCCTGACACCACGATGTCCTGCGCAAGCGGCGCCAGCGCGGCGATGCCGGCAAGGCGCAACGTGCCGACGCTGACCCAGGTGCCGGAGTTGAGCTTGAAATCCTCCGCGACGCGGCCGTCGAAGAACAGGCCACGCTCGGGACGCTCCGGGTCCGCAAACTTCACGGCATCGCCGATGAGATAAAAGCCCTCTTCGTCAAATGCCTGCTTCGTCAGCTCCGGCGCTTTCCAATAGCCCGGCGTGACGTTGGGACCGCGCACCCGTACCTCCAGCTTGTCGCCTGATTTGACGAGCTTCAACTCCGTGCCGGGAATCGGCACGCCGATATTGCCGGAGCGCTCCGCGAGGAAATGACAATCGGTCGCCAACGGCGAGGTTTCCGTCGAGCCCCAGGCGGAGACCATCGGCAGCGCACGGCCAACGGTCTCGACGGAGAGCTGAGCGAGCGCGTCCCAGAGATTCTGCGGCAACGCAGCACCGGCATAGAAGGCGAACTTCACCTCGCCGAAGAAACGCCGGCGCAGTTCCTCATCGCCACGCAGCGCTGCGATCAGCATGTCGAAGCCGCGCGGCACGTTGAAATAGACCGTCGGCATCACGCTTTTCAGATTGGCGAGCGACATTGAAAAAAGGCCGGGCACGGGCTTGCCGCCGTCGATATAGAGCGAGCCGCCATTGCGCAGCACGATATTGAAATTGTGGTTGGCGCCGAACGTGTGACTCCAGGGCAGCCAGTCGAGAATAACGAGGTCGCCCCCGCCTCGCTCAAGGAAGGTCCAGGTCTGCGCCTTGGCCTGCTGGCTCGAGGTCAGCATGCGCTGGGTGTTGATGACGGCCTTCGGCGCGCCTGTCGAGCCCGAGGTGAACAGGAATTTTGCGATCGTATCGGGCGTCACCGCGGCAAAGGCCTTTGCGACATCGGCAGACTCGGGCGTTGTCGTGACGACGCGGAAGGCAAGCGCATCAGCATCGCCAGCATTGCCACTAATGATCTGCGCGGTGTGCAGCGGCTTGATGGCAGCGAGCGCCGCCGCGAACGGCTTGGTTCCGGAAACATAGATCGCGCCGGGCGCGAGCAGCGCGATCATGCTTTTCAGCTTGTCGAAATCCCTGGACATCAGCGAATACGCCGGCGAGATCGCAGCCGAGGGCACGCCGACATGCTGCGCGGCAAGCGCGAGCAGCGCATGGTCAACGCTGTTGTCGGAGAGGATCACCACGGGCCGCTCAGCGCTCAGACGCTGCGCCAGGATCCAGGACGCGGCGGAACGCACTTGCCGCAATGCCTGCGCGTAGGTGGTCGTGGTCCAGGGTGCTTCGGCGCTGCGTCGTTCGGCAAGGAAGATCCTGTCCGGCGTCTCCAACGCAAAATGCTCCAGCCAGTCGCCGATGCAGCGCGCGCTGTCGCGCAGGGCGTCCTGCGAACGCAGCACGATGCTGCCGTCGGCACGATGCTCGGCGACGGTCTTGGGCGTTGCGAACAGGCTCGAAGCGTCGCCGCAAAGGGCTGGCGTCATGGTTTCCTCCTCACCCGTGTCAGGGATCGGTCGCAGCCTCGTTCGGGCCACTTGATCATAATGTCGGGCAAGACAATTGTTGTCGTCAACAACAATCTTCCACTCGCGGTCTCCTGGCGCTATGGTCGCGCGGCAGGAGATGCCACGTGACAGCCAGCGCAGCCCCCAGCTCCCCTCGCAGACGCGCCGGCAACGGCACGGCACACCGGATCGACGCGGATGAGATCGGCCTCGACGCGCTGGTCGGCCACGCCGGCTACGCGGTGCGGCGCTTCCAGATCTGGATCTTTCAGGACTTCATCAAGACGCTTGGCGACGTCGATATAAGGCCGACGCAATATTCGGTGCTGACCGTGATCGGCGCCAATCCCGGGCTCTCGCAGATGGCGGTGGCAAAACGTCTCGGCATCGAGCGCGCCCGCCTGGTGCATCTGCTCGATAGCCTTGAAGAGCGGAAGCTGGTGAAGCGGATCAAATCGAAAACGGACCGGCGTTCCCACGCGCTGCACCTCACCGCGCAAGGCGAGAGCGCGCTGGCAAAATTCAAGCGCCTTGCCGCCGAGCACGAACGGCATGTCGAGGAGAAGATCGGCAAGGCAAACCGGGAGCGGCTGCTTCAGATCCTCGCTGGCTTCACCTGACACGACTGCTTACGATTTGGGCAGATGCCCGTTCCGGGGCGTCGGGACCGCGACCCCATCGATCGGCAAAACATCCCACAACCCACTGATGTCGCGATAGTATCCGACGCATCCAGCCTGCCCGGATTCTGTACACAATGGCACATCGCTTGCTTCATTCCGGGTGAAGACATGTTGCCGGAGTTTTGACGCCATGGGGGCAGAACTGGGGGCTGAGCAGCCTGAAACGATCGCCGCGATTGTGGCCGCACATCGCGCGGGCACACTCACGCCGGCGCAGACCATTGCCCGGACCTATCAGCGCATCCGCGAGCACAACGATCCCGCCGTCTTCATCAGCCTGCGCGACGAGAAGGACGCGGTTGCCGAGGCCGAAAGGCTGGCCGCGCGCGCGGATGCGGCCGGCCTGCCGCTCTATGGCATTCCCGTCGCTGTGAAGGACAATATCGACGCGCTGGGATTTCCGACCACGGCGGCGTGTCCGGCCTTCTCCTACATGCCGACGCATGACTCCACCGCGGTGGAGCGGCTGCGCGCCGCGGGCGCGATCATCATCGGCAAGACCAATCTCGACCAGTTCGCAACCGGCCTCGTCGGCGTGCGCTCGCCCTACGGCATCCCGAAGAATTCCATCCGCGAGGATCTCATTCCCGGCGGCTCGAGCTCGGGCTCGGCGACGGCCGTCGGCGCCGGGCTGGTGCCGCTGTCGCTGGGCACCGACACCGCCGGCAGCGGCCGCGTGCCGGCGATGCTCAACAACATCGTCGGGCTGAAGCCGAGCCTCGGCATGATCTCGACTGCAGGCCTGGTGCCGGCTTGCCGCACGCTCGACTGTATCTCGGTGTTTGCGCTGACGGTCGACGATGCCGCGCTCGCGCTCTCGGTGATGGCCGGCCCCGACCAGGCCGATCCGTTCTCGCGCGACCGGCCGTTTGAGCCGATCACCGCCTTCCCGACAAAGCTGCGCCTCGGCGTCCCGCGCAACGGGCAGCTGATCTTCTTTGGCGACAAGAAATCGGAAGCCGCTTACGCGGATGCGCTGAAGCGCTGGACCGCGCTCGGTGCAACCCTGGTCGAGTTCGACCTCGAGCCGTTCTACGAGACGGCGCGACTGCTCTATGAGGGGCCGTGGGTCGCCGAACGCTATCTCGTGATCAAGAATCTGCTGGCCTCTGCGCCCGATTCGATTCACCCCGTGACCCGCGAGATCACCGCGGCCGGGGCGCGGCTGACGGCGGCCGAGACGTTCTCCGCGCTTTATCGCCTACAGGGGCTGCGCAAGATCGCCGAGCGCACGTTCGCCAACATCGACGCGCTGGTGCTGCCGACGGCGCCGACCGCCTACACGACCGCGCAGGTGCTGGCCAATCCGATCGAGCTCAACAGCCGGCTCGGCACCTACACCAATTTCGTCAACCTGCTCGATCTCTGCGGTCTCGCCGTGCCGGCATCGATGCGCGCGGACGGCGTTCCGTTCGGCGTCACGCTGCTGGCGCCGGCAGGACGCGATGGGATGCTCGCAAGCATCGGCCGCGTTTTCCATGCGGATACAAAGCTGACCGTTGGCGCAAAGGGCGTGGTGCAGTCACCGCTTGCGACCCTTCCCACAAACAGCAGCGACGAGATTCCGATTGCCGTCGTCGGCGCACATCTCTCCGGCATGGCGCTGAACGGGGAGTTGAAGGCGATGAATGCGAAGCTGATCGAGGTGACCCGCACCGCACCGGACTACGAGCTCTATGCGCTTGCGACCACGCCGCCGAAGCCCGGCATGTTGCGCGTCGCGGCCGGCAAGGGCGCATCGATCGAGCTCGAAATCTGGACGTTGTCGCCGTCTGCGTTCGGCAAGTTCGTGAATGCGATTCCGGCGCCGATGGCGATCGGGACGGTGCGGCTGGCCGACGGCAGAAGCGTGAAGGGATTTCTCGTCGAGCCGGAAGTGCTGGGCGAGGCGCGCGATATCACGGCGTATGGCGGCTGGCGGAAGTTCATGGCGGAAGCCGCCACGGCGTAGGCGTGCCCTACACCGAGACCGCGTAGATCTCATACTCCCCGCGCACCAGCTCGATATGGGCGCGCATCGCGGCGGCGGCGCCCTGCTTGTCACCGCGCATGATGGCGACGACGACGCGGTCGTGCTCGGCTTGCGACTTGGCGAGACGGCCGAGATTGCGGAACTGGGCGCGACGGAACGGCTGCACCCGCACGCGCGTCGCCAGCGTGATCTCGGCGATGTAGCCGTTCTGCGATCCCGCATAGACCGCGTTGTGGAAGCGCTCGTTGACCTCATGGAAGCGATCGGGGTTACCGGCGTAACTCAGCACGCGCAGTTCTTCGTGGATGGCCTCCAGGCCGTGACGCTCGGCGGCGGACATGCGCTCCGCCGCAAGTCCGGCACACAATGCTTCCAGCTCTGCCATCGCCTCGAACATGCTCTTGAGACGCTCGATCGAGGGCTGAGCGACCACCGCGCCGCGATGGGGACGCGCCTCGACCAGGCCGCTCGTGACCAATTGACGCAGCGCTTCGCGCACCGGTGTCCGCGAGACACTGAAGCGCCGTGCGATGTCGGTCTCGTCCAGTGGCGTGCCAGGAGCCAGAGTTCCCCGCACGATCTCGTCGGCAAGCTGGAGACGCAGCTCCTCCGCGCGCGTGACCTTTTGCACCGACGGTGAGGCACGGTCGACGCGGGGCACCACCGGTTCGGCCGGCAGTGTCCCGGGCGGAAAATCGTCAAGCGTCATACGGTCAGGTCTCTTTCGACTCGTCGATGATGCTGACATGGGCAGCGACGACGCGCCAGCCCTCCGGGAAGCGAATCCAGGTCTGCATCTGCCGGCCGACCTTGCCGGGAGCCGTGTCGCGATAGAACAAGGTGGACGCCACCGCCGTGTCGCGGCCATAGCTGGAGATGACAGTCTTCGCCCTGCGGCGGTTGAGGCCAACAGGCGAGCGGCCGGCGCGGAAGCCGGCGATCGCCTCATAGCCGTAAAGATTCTCGCCGATGCCGTAGCGCAGCGTACGGGGATCGTTGCGGAACAGCTCGCCGAGCACGGCGACGTCGTTGCTGACGAGGGCTTGCTCATAGCGCTCAAACGCGGCCTTGACTTCGGCGATCACGTCGGGGAGATCGATCTCCATCTCAAAATCCTCTTAAAGTCCCCTTGGGGCTGGCGCGGCGACCACGCCCATCTGTTCCAATGCATATGCGACGCGTAGCGCGACGTCCTCGCGCCAGGGCGCAGCGATGATCTGCACCCCGATCGGCAACGGCTCGAGCGGCACCGGGACCGCAACCACGGGCAGACCGATGAACGAGATCGGCTGGGTGTGGATGCCGATATTGGCGCGCACCGGCAGCTCGACACCATCGAGATTGAAGTTGACCTGGCCGAGCTTTGGCGCCGTGCAGGGCGTTGCCGGCGCCAGCAGCACATCGACGGACTTGAATAGCTCGGCGAGCTGCGCGCGATACCAGCGGCGGAATTTTTGCGCGCGGTCGACCAGCGCCGCCGGCACCATCGCGCCGGCGATCAACCGGTCACGCACGGCGGGATCGAAATCGTTCGGACGCCTGCGCAGGCGATCGAGATGCAGCGAGGCACCTTCTGTGGTGGTGATGACGTAAGCCGCCGCGCGGGCGCGCGAGGCTTCGGGCACGTCGATGACTTTCGTCGCGCCCAGTGCCTTGGCGAGGCGGCCGACGGCTTCGACCGCTTCCGGGAACACATTCTTCTGGAAATGGCCGCCGGCGATCGCGATGCGCAGATCCGAGACCGGATTGGCGAGCAGCGGCAGCGTCGGCTCCAATCCGCGCGTCGTGCAAGCGCCGTCATCTGCATCCGGGCCCTGCATTGCGTCGTAGGCGAGTGCCAGGTCGGTGACGGAGCGTGCGAACGGACCGAGATGATCCAGGCTCGCAACGAACGGGAACGAGCGCGCGCGGGACAGCCGGCCATAGGTCGGCTTCAACCCGAAGATGCCGCAGAATGACGACGGCACGCGGATCGAACCATTGGTGTCCGAGCCGAGCGCAAGCGGCACCAGCGCGCCGCCGACGGCGCTGCCCGAACCGCCGGAGGAGCCGCCGCTCATCCGCGTGGTGTCATGCGGATTGCGCGAGGGACCGTCGTGGACGTTCTCGCCCGTAAAATCGTAGGCGTATTCGCCCATGTTGAGCGCGCCGACGAGGACGGCGCCGGCGGCCTCCATCCGCTCGATCAGCGTCGCGTCGCGCTTGGCGGGTGCGAGGTCGCGGTTGATCTTCGAGCCGGCGCGGGTTGGAAGCCCGGCGACGTCGAACAGGTTCTTGACCGCGAACGGCACGCCGGCGAGCGGGCCGACGGACTTGCCCGCAGCGATGTCGGCATCGATGGCTTTCGCTTTCGTGCGCGCACGATTAGCGGTGACGTCGGTGAAGGCGTTGAGGACGGCGTCGTGCTGCTTGATGCGTGCGAGCGCGGCTTCAGTCGCATCGAGCGCCGACATCTTCCGGCTCGTAACCGCGCCTGCGATATCCGAGGCCGTCATCTCTGGCTTTGTGGGCATGGCAGCATCAAGCCGTGAAGATCGGCGCCGGCTCGGTCTCGTCCGGCAGCGTGAATTCGTCGACCAGCCGGCCAAGCCGCAGCGAGACCTCGAGATTGGCGCGGATCGCGGGCCGCCAGGCCTCCTCGACCGGCAGCGCCAGCGCTTTCGATACGGCGTCGATATAGTCGTCCAGCGGCTCGGCCATCACTCTCTCAAGCTCAGTGCACTCTTAATGGACCTGCAACGGCGGATGCGGGATCGCCGTCAGCAGCTCCTTGGTGTAGTCGTCCTGCGGATCGCTCAGGACCTTTTCGGAAGAGCCCTCCTCGACGATCCGCCCCGTCCGCATCACAATGACACGATCGCACAACAAGCGCACTACATTCAAATCATGCGAGACGAACAGATAACTCATACCTAGCCGCGCTTTCAGATCCTGGAGCAGGTTCAGGACGACCGCCTGCACCGAGACGTCGAGCGCCGCGGTCGGCTCGTCGAGGATCACCAGCTTCGGATGCAGCGCGATGGCGCGGGCGATGCCGACGCGGGCCTTCTGGCCACCGGAAAGCTGGTGCGGGAACCGGTCCAGCAGATTGTGCGGCAGGCCGACCATGGTGGCCAGCTCCTCGCAGCGGGCGCGGAGCGCGTCACGGCCCTTGATATCGCCCAATTGCATGATCGGATCGGCGATGGCGCGCGCGGCGGTAAAGCGCGGGTTGAGGCTATCGGTCGGATCCTGGAACACCATCTGGATGCGGCTGCGCTGCGGCAGCCGGGCAAAGGCTGCCGGCGCGATGGCGCCGATGTCCTCGCCGTCGAACTGGATCAGGCCGGAGGTCTGGTCGAGCAGGCGCATCACCATCATCGAGGTGGTCGATTTGCCGCAGCCGGATTCGCCGACGAGGCCGACGCTCTCGCCATGGCCGATTGAGAAGCTGATGCCATCGACGGCGCGGAACACGTCGAGCTCGACCGGCGGCTTGCGGCCGAACAGTTTTCCGAGCGTGGCGGTGGCGCCCTGGCGCGGATATTCTTTCACGAGCTTTTCGATGAGAAGGAGCGGCTTCGGAGTCTCGTCACCGCCGGGCTTGACCCGGGGGTCCATCGATTGAGATGAGTCTTGCGAAGCGTGATGGATGGCGGGGTCAAGCCCGGCCATGACAGTCGCGCCCTCTTCCTCCGGCAACAGATCGCGCAGTGACACGCCGAGCCGCGGCGTCGCGCGCATCAGCTTCTTGGTGTAGGGGTGCTGCGGGCTCGCGAAGATGTCGGCTGCGTTGGCGGTCTCGACCACGCGGCCCTTTTCCATCACCACGACGCGGTCGCAATAGGCGGCGGCGAGGCCGAGATCGTGGGTGATCAGGATGGTCGACATCGCCTTGCGTTTGGTCAGCTCGACGATCAGGTCCATCACCGCCTTTTGCGTGGTGACGTCGAGGCCCGTGGTCGGCTCGTCGGCGATCAGGAGCTGCGGATTGCAGGCGAGCGCGAGCGCGATGACGACGCGCTGGCACATGCCGCCGGACAGCTCGAACGGATAGGCATGATAGCGCTCGCGCGGGCGGGCGATCTTGACCTGCTCCAGCGCCTCGATCGCCTTCTCGCCGTGATCGGCAACCTGGGCCTGCTGCACATGGGTGCGCAGCACGTCCTCGATCTGGTCGCCGACTTTGCGGATCGGGTTCAGCGCCGCGCGCGGGTTCTGGAAAATCATCGAGACTTCGCGGCCGCGCAGGTCGCGCATCTGGTCTTCGCTCGCGGCCTTGACGTCGATGCCGGAGAACATCACCGAGCCCTCGGCGATCTTGCCGGCGCGGTCGAGGATGCGCATCACCGCATAGGACGTCACCGACTTGCCGGAGCCCGATTCCCCGACGATGGCGAGCGTCTCGCCCTTGGCGACGGAGATGTTGACATGCTGCACGGCCTTGACGATGCCGCGCCGGGTGGTGAATTCGACGGTGAGGTCCTGAACGTCGAGCAGCGGCTGAGCAGTCACGAATGCCTCCGGTCGCTCAGACGCGCGAAAACAACCCCATGCACAGTAGAACCGGCACCGGATTCATTGGAGAATTTTGAGTGTGAGGGAGGCATCCCTCTCTCGCTCCCTCCCCCCTTGTGGGGGAGGGTTGGGGAGGGGGGTAGCCCCAAGCGAGGTCGGAGTTTGTGGCTACCCCCCTCCCTTCCCCTCCCCCACAAGGGGAGAGGAAATGAGGGAGCAGTGCCCGCCTCACGTGTGAGCTTCCCCTGCCCGCATTTGACATCGACAGCCATCACGTCCTCCGCTGGGGGTCGACGATGTCGCGCAGGCCGTCGCCGAGGAGGTTGAAGCAGAACACGGCGATCATCAAAGCGAGGCCGGGGAACAGCGCGATCCACCATTCGCCCGACACCATGAAGCCCGCGCCCTCGGCGACCATGATGCCCCATTCCGCCGTCGGCGGGCGGACGCCGAGGCCGATGAAGGAGAGGCCCGCGGCATTCAGAATGGCGTAGCCCATGGTCAGCGACATCTGCACGATCATGATCGGCATGATGTTGGGCAGGATGTGCACCAGCAGGATGCGGAACTCGCCATTGCCGGACAGACGCGCGGCCTGCACGAACCCGGCATTGCGGCGGACATTGGCTTCGGCGCGCGCGACGCGGGCATAGAGCGGGAAGTTCACGATGGCCGTGGCGAGGATGATGTTCTGCACGGTGTTGCCGAGCGCGGCGACGATGCCCATCGCCAGCACGAACAGCGGAAAGGCCATGATGGTGTCGGCGACACGGCCGACGACGCGGTCGGTCCAGCCGCCGAAATAGCCGGCGGCGATGCCGGCGAGGCCGCCCATCAAAAACACCAGCACGACGGAGGCGACCGCGATGAAGGTATCGAGCCGCGTCGCCACCACGACGCGGCTGAAGATGTCGCGCCCGAGCTGGTCGGTGCCGAACCAGTGCGCGGCTGAAGGCGGTTTAAGCGCCGCGGCGGTGTCGGAAGCGAGCGGATCATACGGCACCACATAGGGGCCGAAGATCGCGGCGGCGAGGATCAGGATCAGCAGGGCGAAGGCGAAGCCCGTGACCTTGTTCTCGCTGAGCACGTAGCGGGTCTGTTCGAGGATGGCGGTAAGCCCGGAGGTACGGGCAGGACCGACGGGTTCAACAGCGGGCGCAACGGAGCTCATTGTTTCACTCCTGGTGCTTGGGTAGCGAGCTGGAAATTGGCTTCACCTCTCCCGCTTGCGGGAGAGGTCGCGCCGAAGGCGCGGGTGAGGGCTCTCTCCTCTTGGGGGTTCTCGACAGAGGAGAAACCCTCTCCCCAACCCTCCCCCGCAAGCGGGGGAGGGAGCGCACCGTTCGCGTGACTCGCATCGAATGCGATCATGGCTAGCCCTCCAGCCTGACGCGTGGATCGATCACGCCGTACAAGATGTCGATCA
The DNA here is from genome assembly GCF_019455395.1 of Bradyrhizobium sp. BR 10261. Lineage (NCBI taxonomy): Bacteria > Pseudomonadati > Pseudomonadota > Alphaproteobacteria > Hyphomicrobiales > Nitrobacteraceae > Bradyrhizobium > Bradyrhizobium sp. BR 10261. The sequence continues at coordinate 42,685 of NZ_JACOFQ010000016.1, read as the reverse complement.
CGAGATTGAGCAGCACGTACATCACCGCCATGGTGAGGACAAAACCCTGCACCGGCGCGAAGTCCGACGAGATCAGGGCTTCCACCGCATAGGAGCCGATGCCGGGCCAGGCGAAGACTTTTTCCACCAGCACGTTGGCGCCCAGCAGGAACGAGAACACCATGCTGAGCGTGGTGATGACGGGCAGCATGGCGTTGCGGAAGGCGTAGGTGACGATCACGGTCGTCGGCGACAGGCCGCTGGCGCGCGCGGTGCGGACGAACTCGGACGCCAGCACTGCCAGCATCGAGGCGCGCGTCATGCGCGCGATCGGCGCCAGCGAGAAGATCGCGAGCGTCGTCGCGGGCAGGACGAGTTGGCTCAGCGCCGAGCGGAATGCTTCGAAGTCGCGCGCGATCAGCGTGTCGATCAGATAGAAGCCTGTGACCGTGGGCGGCGCGCTGTAGAACACGTCGAGTCGGCCGAGCGGCGCGGGCGACCAGCCGAGCTGGAAGTAGAAGAGATAGACCAGCACCAGGCCGGTGAAGAACACGGGAAGCGAAACGCCTGCTGTCGTCGTGATGCGACAGAGATGGTCGATCCAGGAGCCTGGCCGCGTTGCCGCCAGCACGCCGAGCGGGATCGCGATGACGATGGAGACGATCAGGCCGAGCAATGTCAGCTCGGCCGAGGCCGGCAGTCGGTTGCGGATCTCGGTCGCGACCGGCTGGCCTGTCGTCAGCGAATTGCCGAAATCGCCATGGGCGAGATCGTTGGTGTAGCGGAAGAACTGCTCGATCAGCGGCCTGTCGAGACCGAGCTTCTTGCGGATCTGCTCGACGGCTTCCTTGGTGGCGGCGGGGCCGGCGAAATACGCGGCGGGATCACCGGGCAGCGCGCGCGTCAGCAGGAAAGTGACGATGACGACGCCGATGAGCGAGGGAATCGCAAACATCAGGCGCTTGCCGATCATGGTGAGCATGCGGTGCTCCTGCCCGTTTTGCGGACGGTGCTGGACCCGCGCGTTGCTGCGTTCCCTCCCCCCTTGTGGGGGAGGGCTAGGGAGGGGGGTGGCCCCAAGCGAGGTCGGAGTTCGTGGCTACCCCCCTCCCTGCCCCTCCCCCACAAGGGGGGAGGGAATGAGAGAGCGGTGCTCACCTCACTCCAGCGAGAAAGCTTGAAAGACGCGGACTTGTCGCTCGCGCCAACCATCGGCCTCACCCCTTCGCCAGCGCGCGATAATCCAATCTGCGGTGGAACCAGTACTGATAGCCCGAGATGTTCTTCTGCATCGCGACGTTGACGAAGGGCTGGTACAGCGGGATGCGCGGGACGTCGGTGAAGGCGAGATCGACAAAGCCCTTCACGTCGGTGTCGTAGGCCGCCTTGTCCCCGGTCGCAGCCGCGGTGCGCGCGCCGTCGATCAACTTGTCCATCTCCGCCGACTTGTAGCTCATGGTGTTGAAGACGGAATTGTTGCCGTGATAGCACCAGTAGAAGAAGTATTCGGGGTAATCGAGCCAGCCCGAGAACACGTTGGTGAAGAGCGGCATCTCCTTCTTGTTGAGCTCGGTGCGCCAGTTGGCGCCGGGCACCTTGTTGATGGTGGTCTTGATGCCGAGCTGGGCGAGGCTCTCCTGCACCAGCACGCAAAGCGGCTCGTTGACGCCGGCGAAGTTGAGGTCGAACGAGATCGTGGTCTCGAAACCGTTGGCATAGCCGGCTTCAGCCAGCAGCGCCTTCGCCTTCTCCATGTCGGTGTTGTACTTGTGCGGCTGCGGCCATGCGACCTCGGTGGCCTTGTCCGCGGGCGCGCCGAACATGGGATTGCCGAGGCCGAACAGCACGGCGTCCATGATCTTCTGATACGGCAGCGCATAGGCGATGGCCTGCCGCACCTTGACATTATCGAACGGCGGCTTGGTGACGTTCATTCCGATATACTGGATACCGTTGGAGAACGGCAGCGACACCACGTTGAGCTTGCCGTTCGCCTTCATCTCCTGGAAGTCCTTGAACGGCAGCTCGTAGGAGATATCGGCGTCGCCACGCTCCAGGAGCGCACGGCGGTTGCCGGCCTGCGGCACCATGCGCCAGATCACGCGCTTGATCTTCGGCAGCGGACCGCCGACCCAATCCTCGTTGCGTTCCATGATCACTTCGGTGCCGGCGGTCCATTTCGTCACCTTGTAGGCGCCGGAGCCCGCGGTCTGCTGCTTGGTGAACTCGAGCCCCCAGGGGTCCTTCTCGCTGGCGTTCTTCTTCACCAGCTCGGAGTTGACGATGCAGGGCACGATGACGGCGAGATCGGGAACGGTCAGCCTGTCCTTCTTCAGGAAGTCGACCCGCACGGTGTAGTCGTCGATCACGACGAACTGCTCCGGCTTGGTGAGCGAGCCCGCGCTCATCTGGAAGGTCGGGAAGCCGCCGACGCTGACGGCGCGGTCGAGCGACCATTTCACGTCTTTCGCCGTCACCGGCGTGCCGTCGTGAAATTTGGCGTTCTTCTTCAGCTTGAAGGTGACCGACATGTCGTCGATCTTGAACTCTTCGGCGAGCTCGCCCTTGAACTTGTCGCGGTCGTAATAGGGCACCCCGCCCGGACCGCTCTTCATCTCGTGGCTGATCAGGCGGTCGTAGCAATTCCACGACACTTCATAGCCCGGCACATTGGTGCCGACGCCGTGGATGTCGAGATTGTTGGGGCCGCCTTCCGAGACGATCAGCAGTGTCTCGGAGCGGGCATCGGCATAGGCAGAGGAGATGATGTGGGGGACGGCCGGAAGCGCCGCGCCAGCGGCCAATCCGGAAACGGATTTGAGGAAATCGCGGCGCTTCATGGCGAGTGCTCCAACTCAGGAGTTTCTGGTTGGAACCGGATTCGCAAGGTTCGTGCCAAGGGTTAGCGGATGTTAAATACAGAGTAATGAACTGAACTTACTGAGATATTTCAGAGCTCACGGCGGCGACCGCCGCGCCCGAGCTCCGAAAGGTGCATACAAAGAGGCGATTTTTGCTCAAAGAATGAGCTAAAGCGATCTGCGCAACAGAATTGTGCAACACACTCCGCGTCGTCCCGGCCTGGCGCGCAATTGCGCGCGGGGGGCGGGACGACGGTGGAGATTGAGGCGCACGCGCTCACCCCGCCCAGATCAAGTCCTGCAGCTCGACCAGATCGTCCACCTGCTCCTGCCAGCCCGCGATGCAGATGTGGCCGTTGAGGTCGCTGGCGTGGTGCAACAGCATCAAGGCCATCAGGCGGCGCTTGAGCGCAAAATCAGGCTTTGCGTAACCGAAGCCTTCGAGCAGGCTGCGCACCCTGCCCGGCCGGCCCGCCGCCATGAAGGCGCTGGGGCCAAGCAGATCGTAATCGCGAAAGCCTGCGCGCACATCGCCGAAATCGAACAGGCCGGCGAGCGACCATTGGTCGTCGTGGCAAGCGAGCAGGAAATTTTCCGGAATGTATTCGCCGATCAGGATCACCGGTGGCGCGTCCATCGGGATCAGCGTCGGCAGCTCGCGCAGGAGGTCGTCGAGGCCGGCAAGAAATTTCGGCGCAAGGCCGAGGCGCGTGTGCCTATCGCGGCAGCCCTGCATCTGTGCACGCATGAACGCATCCCAGCGCGGCTCGATTTGAGCAAGCGGGCCGAGCGGCGCGCGCTGCACGGCGGCGATGGCCTCGCCGACCTGGCGCAGCACCCGCTCCTTCTGCGCTTCCGGCAGCTGCGGCCAGATCTCCGAGCCGAGCGTGCCTGTGAGGCGCGTGATGATCAGATAGGGCCAGCCGTCGCGCATCCCCTCCGCGACGATCTCGGGGATCGGCAGATGAAGGCGGCCGGCAAGCTGCTTCAAGGAGCTGCGCTCGGAGGTGAATTGCGCGCGCAGCAGCGGCGGGAAGATTTTCAGGATCAGCCTGTCACCGAGGCCGACGACGAGATTGGTACCGGTCGTGAACACATGCGGCGAGCCGACGTCGACGCCCTGACTCCGCGCGATGTCGAGCGCGATCGGCAGCCATTGTTGGGGGCTGGAGCGAAAAATGCGGAAGGACTGCGCGTCGGTGAAGTGAGGCAATGAAGCGGTGGTCATCGCTGCAAACCGAGCAGACGGTGCACCTCTCCCGCTTGCGGGAGAGGTCGACGCGAAGCCTCGGGTGAGGGCTCTCTCCTCTTGCGGGTTCTCGGTTTCGGAGACACCCTCTCCCCAACCCTCCCCCGCGCGCGGGGGAGGGAGCGCACCTTGCTCGTAGCGACGGCGAGTCCAAATCTCACAGGGCTACTATTGCTCCGGGCTCGCACGCTCGAACTGGCGCAGCAGCTTGTTGCCGCGCTCGACGGCGGCATCGAGCGCGGCTTGCGCGCTCTTCTGGCCGGCAAAGGCATGCTCGAGCTCTTCCTCGATGGTGCCGCGGATCAGGTTGAAGGACCCGAGCCTGACGCCCTTGGAATTCTCCGTCGGCGGATGCAGCGTGATCTGCTCGAACGAGATCGCCGAGCCCGGATCACGCTCATAGAAGCCCTGCGCGCGCGTCAGCTCATAGGCGGCGCGGGTGATCGGCAGGTAGCCGGTGTTCTGGTGCCAGGCGGCCTGCACGCCGGGCTGCGACAGATAGGCGAAGAATCGCGCCACGCCCTTGTATTCCTGGCGCGGCCGGTCGCGCAACACCCACAGCGTGGCGCCGCCGATGATGGAATTCTGCGGCGCACCCGCAACATCGGGCCAGTATGGCATCATGCCGTAGCCGATCTCGAATTTCGAGAAGGCCTTGATGTCGGCGCGCGTCGCCGACGAGCCGATGAAGATGCCGCATTCGCCGTTCTGGAAACGCGGCTCGGCAGCCTGCGCGCGGCCGCTATAGTCGAACAGTTTTGTCTTCTGCCATTCGGCGAGCTGGGCGACGTGCTTGATCACGGCCGGATTGTTGATGGTCAATTCCGCATCAAGACCAGCAAAGCCGTTCGCGCGCGTGGCCACCGGCAGATTGTGCAACGCCGAAAAATTCTCGATGTGGATCCAGGACGGCCACGACGTGGTGAAGCCGCACACGGCGCCGCGGTCGCGCAGGCGCTTGGCCGCCTGACCAAGCTCGGGCCAGGTCTTTGGCGGCGCCTCCGGGTCGAGGCCGGCGTCGCGAAACATGGTCTTGTTGTAGTAGAGGATCGGCGTCGACGAGTTGAACGGGAAGGACAGCAGATTGCCTGACGCATCGGTGTAATAGCCGGAGACCGCCGGAAGGTAGTCGTTCAGCGAGAACGGCTCGCCCATGTCGCGCATCATGCTGTAGACCGGATAGATCGCGCCCTTGGCGGCGGTCATGGTCGCGGTGGCGACCTCGTTGACCTGGACGATCGCAGGCTGGCTGCGCGAGCGGAAGGCGAAGATCGCGGCCGTCACCGTCTCGGTGTAATTGCCCTTGTACGCAGGCACGACGCGGTAATCCGACTGCGAGGCGTTGAAGTCGGAGGTGAGCTTCTCGAGCTGCTTGCCGAGCTCGCCCGACATGGCGTGCCAAAACGCGATGTCGGTGGTGGCACGCGCCTCGCAGCTCAAGGCGAGGGCCAAGGCGGCGGCGACGACCTGCAAAAGGCGCAATGCTGAAATCACGATGGCTCTTCCCGTATGACGCGGCAAAAGTTGGCCGCACCCTGCTTAAGGCGCGCGAGAAGCGGTTTCAACCGGGAATGACGACGTACGGCGGCGCACAATCGGCCCCGGCGGCGGGATGGCCTTCCCTTTACCATCTGCTAGATTGCGTTGAACCTTTTGGTCCCGCCATAGACTCCATCACTGAGGGGTTGAGTGTGCCAGTGTTGAACCGTGCCGAACTCTCACGGGCCGGGGTGATTTTCGTCGCGCTGCTGCTCGCCATTGGCGCGACGAGCGCCGCTGCGCGTGAATTCCGCGCCGCCGACACCCAGACCGAGGATTATCCGACCGTCCAGGCGCTGCGCTACATGGGCGCGCTGATCTCTGAGCGCACCGGCGGCCGGCACGAGATCAAGGTGTTTCACTCCCGGCAGCTCGGCGAGGAGAAGGAGACGATCGCGCAGACCCGCGCCGGCGCGATCGACCTCAACCGGACCAATGTGGCCCTGATCGGCAATTTCGTCCCGGCGATGAACGTGCTCGCCATGCCGTTCCTGTTCCGGTCGATCGAGCACATGCAGAAGGTGCTGGACGGGCCGATCGGCAAGGAGATCCTCGGCAGCTTCGAGCCCTACGGCTTTGTCGGGCTCGCCTTCTACGATTCCGGGGCCCGCTCGATCTACAACAACGTCCGTCCGGTCAGGAGCCTTGCCGACCTCAAGGGACTGCGGATCCGGGTGCAGCAATCGGAGTTGATGAGCCAGATGATCCGCGCGCTCGGCGCCGAGCCGGTCGAGCTGCCCTACGGGCAGGTGCTCACGGGGCTCTCGACCCATCTGATCGACGGCGCCGAAAACAACTGGCCCTCCTTCGTGACCACAGACCATTACAAGCATGCCGCCTACTACACCCTCACCGAACACACGATGAGCCCGGAGGTGCTGGTGATCTCGCTCAAGGCCTGGCAGAGCCTGTCGGCCGAGGACCAGACCATCTTCAGGGAAGCCGCCGCCCGTTCGAGCCTGTACATGCGCGAGAAATGGCGCGACCTCGAGGAGCAGTCGCAGCGCAAGGCGGACGCCGCCGGCATCACCGTGATCAAGACCATCGACCGCAAGCCGTTCGAGGATGCGATGGCGCCGATCTACGCCAAGGCCGCGCAGGATCCCGCTGCTGCGGCGCTGATCGAACGCATTCGCAAGGTGGAGTGACGCCGTTTGATCGCGCCCGGCACCAGCGAGAGTGCAGAGCGGCCGCCCGGCCCGATCGGGCGGCTGCGCGCGCGCCTCGTCGGCGTGCTGCGGGCAGTGCCGATCCGCTGGCGCATCCTGTCGATCGCGGCGCTGAACTCCGCCGTGGTGATCGTGCTGGTGGCGATGATCTGGAACGGCGCGCAGGTGCTGAGCTCGGCCTGGGACGACGTGCGGCAGGTGCGGGAATCCGACCGCATCCTGGCCCTGCTCGAGAGCGAGACCGGGCGGCTGCAGAACCTGATCCACCGCTACATCAACCAGCCGAGCCCCGACCTGTTCGCCGAGATCCTGCTGCTGCGCGAGGCCGTGCTGGGCACGCTGACCGATCGCGCCGCCAAGGACCCGATGCTGTCAGGCTCGGTCGAGGAGCTGGAGCGCACCACCGACCGCTTCCTCAACGGCTTCGGCGAGCTGCGCAGCGTGCAGGCGACCATCGCCAGGACCTATGAGGAACAGGTGCAGGGCCCAGCCAAGGACATGGCGGGCCTCTACTCCATCATCGAGGGCGCCACCGGCCATCGCGACGCGCTGATCTGGCCCTCGCTCGGCAAGTCGCGCGAGGCCTTCACCGCGATGCTGGTCGCGGCCAATTCCTACTATCTGTCGCAGTCGGTCGCGGCCGCCGACGACGCGCGCCGCCACACCGAGACGATCGAGAAGACGATTCCCGTCATGATCGATCTCGCCGACAATGATTTGCAGAAGATGGCGCTGCAAAAGCTCGCAACCCGCACCATGGCGCTGCGCGAGGGCTTTGCAAAACTCTCGGAGCAATTGACGAACCGCAACGAGCTCTTGCGCAACACCATCGACGCCAGCCAGGCCGAGGCGATCGGCGCCATCGACAATCTCTCGACCAAGATGCGCCAGCGCGAGCAGAGGGCGCAGGAGACGTTCGACCGCACGCTGGCGGACATTTCACGTCGCGTGCTCTCCATTGCGGTGATCTTCCTCGGCATCATCCTTTCCGCCGGCGTGCTGATCGCGCTGTCGATCCGGCTGCCGCTGCAGCAGATCATGACCGCGATGCGCGCGATCACGCTCGGCGATCTCGGCCGCGAGGTGCAGGGCACCAAGGCCCGCGACGAGGTCGGCGCCATGGCGCGCGCGGTGGAGGTGTTCCGCGAGAACGCGATCGCCAAGCGCCAGACCGAGGACGAGCTGCGCGCGTCCAAGGAAAAGGCCGAAAGCGCGCTGCTCGAGCTCAACGCCGCGCAGCAGAATTTGATCGACGCCGAACGGCTCGCAGCCCTCGGCGGCCTCGTCGCCGGCGTCGCGCACGAGGTCAACAACCCGATCGGCATCAGCCTGACGGTGGCCTCCAGCTTTGCGAGGCGCACCGAGATTTTCGAGGCCCAGCTGAAGGGCGACGGCGGCCTGCGCCGCTCGCAGCTGGAGGAATTCGTGCAGTCCTCGCGCGATGCATCGCAGCAGCTGGTCGCCAACCTCGCCCGCGCCGGCGAGCTGATCCAGTCGTTCAAACAGGTCGCGGTCGACCGCTCCCATGCCGAGCGGCGGCAGTTCTCGCTGAGCGAAGCCACCGACCAGATCATCGCGAGCTTGCGGCCCGTGCTGAAGCGCTCGCCGATCACGCTGCAGGTCGACGTGCCCGAGGGGCTCTTGCTCGACGGCTATCCCGGCTCCTATGGCCAGATCCTGACCAACCTGTTCCTCAACGCCGCCAACCACGCCTTTGCCGACGGCCGCGCCGGCACCATCGCGATCTCGGCCCGGCCGCGCGGCACCGAGGATATCGAGATCATCTTCGCCGATGACGGGGCCGGCATGACCCCGGACGTGCAGCGCCAGGCCTTTGACCCATTCTTTACCACGAGGCGCAACGAAGGTGGCACGGGACTGGGCTTGCATATCGTCTATAACCTTGTCACCCAGCAGCTCGGCGGGCGGATGATGCTGGAATCCAAGCTGGGACAAGGCACTACTTTTCGGATTATCATGCCGCGCATCGCCAAGGGCGGGGCGCAAAGCCCAGAAAGTGACGGGACTTCTCAATGGCCGAACAGGACGATGTCCTCCACCTGATCGACGATACCGGTACCGCGTCGGAGGACACGGACGCCCGGAAATGGAAGATCGCCGTCATCGACGACGATCCGGCCGTGCATGACGGCACCCGTTTTGCGCTTTCGGATTACAGCCTGAACGGCCAGGGACTGGAGATCCTCTCCGCCCATTCCGCGGCGGAAGGCCGCAAGCTGATGGCCGCGCACAGCGACATCGCCGCGGTGCTGCTCGACGTCATCATGGAGACCGACGTCGCCGGCCTCGAGCTGGTCGAATACATCCGCAACGTGCTCAAGAACGAGACCGTGCGCATCATCCTGCGCACCGGACAGCCAGGCCAGGCGCCGGAGCGGCGCGTGATCGTGCAGTACGACATCAACGACTACAAGGCCAAGACCGAGCTCACCGCCGACAAGCTGTTCACCTCGCTGACCGCGGCGCTGCGCTCCTACCAGCAGCTCGAGCGCATGGTGCAGACCCGGCGCGGGCTCGAGATCATCATCGATGCGGCTTCGACCCTGTACGACTTCAAGTCGATGCAGCGGCTCGCCGAGGGCGTGCTGACCCAGCTCGCCTCGCTGCTCAATGTCGACTGCGCCGGCATATTGGTGCTGCGCGACAATGGCGGCGTCGATGCCGAGCTCTCGGTGCTCGCCGGCAGCGGCTGCTACAGCCGCTTCATCGGCACGACCTCGTCGAAGGCGCTCGACCCTGATCTGCGCCAGCTGGTCGAGGACGCGTTCCAGCGCCGCAAGAACGAATTCGCCGACCATCGCAGCGTGATCTATTTGCGCACCGGCTCGGGCCGCGAGGTCGTGGTGCTGCTGCAGTCCGAGCGCGACCTGTCCGAGACCGACCGCTCGCTGGTCGAGATCTTCTCGAGCCGGCTCTCGATCGCGTTCGACAACGTCATCCTCTATCAGCAGCTCCAGGACGCCAACACCCAGCTGGAGGACCGCGTCGCCCAGCGCACCCGCGCCTTGATGCAGGCCAACCGCCGGCTGTCGGCGCAATGGCTGCGGCTGCAGCGCGCCAACGGCTTCAAGAACGAGATTCTGGGCACCGTCGCGCACGATCTGAAGAACCCGCTCGGCGTCATCCTCGGCCGCACCGAGATGCTGAAGGAGCTGATCTCGACCGGTGCCTCGGCATCAGGCGTGGTCTCCCAGGTCGATCATATCAGAGACGCCACCAAGCGCCTGACCACGATGGTCGACCATCTGATCTCGGATGCGATGGCCGATGCCTTCGATATCACCATCCGCCGCGAGCCGGTCGACGTCGCCGCGCTGGTGAAGGAGGTCGCCGAGGCCAACCAGCCCCTCGCCGTCAACAAGCAGCAGTCGATCAGCGTCAGCGCGCCCACCAACATCGTCACCATGTGCGACACCGACCGCATCCGCGAGGCGATCGACAACCTCATCAGCAACGCCATCAAATACTCGCCGTTTGCGGGCAAGATCACCGTCGCGGTCAGCCATGAGGGCAACGACACCATCATCCGCGTCAGCGACGAGGGCGCCGGCCTGTCGCCGGAGGACCTCGGCCGCCTGTTCGGCCGGTTCCAGCGGCTCTCCGCAAAACCGACGGCAGGTGAGAGCTCGACGGGGCTTGGGTTGTCCATCGTCAAGCGTATTATCGACATGCATGGCGGCGAGGTGACCGCCGACAGCGACGGGCCGGGCAAGGGCTCGACCTTCACCATCACCCTGCCCGCGACCGAGATGCCGTGATTCGAGCGTGACATGACACAAAGCCCGCACATCATGATCGTCGACGACGAGGCCCCGGCCCGCGAGATGGTCGGCGATTACCTCAAGATGCACGGCTTCGCCGTGACCCTGTGCGACGGCGGCAAGAGCTTGCGCGCCGCGATCGACGGCAGCATGCCCGACCTCGTCGTGCTCGACCTCAACATGCCCGAGGAGGACGGCCTCTCGATCATCCGCGACCTCAAGAGCCGCAGCAACGTGCCCGTCATCATGCTCACGGCGACCGCGAGCCCGATCGACCGCGTCGTCGGCCTCGAGCTCGGCGCCGATGATTACGTGGCAAAGCCCTGCGAGCTGCGCGAGCTGATGGCGCGGATCCGCTCGGTGCTGCGGCGGAGCACGCCGGCGAAATCAGCCGGCAGCGATGCGGCGCCGGCGAAATCCGACAAGGATCAGCTGGTACGCTTTGGGACAAAATGGCTCGACCTCGAAGCCCAGGCACTGCGCGACGACGAGGGCAATGAGCACCCGCTGACCGCGTCCGAGTTCGGGCTTTTGAAAGTGTTCGCGGCCAATCCGAAACGCGTGCTGTCGCGCGAGCGGCTGCTGGAGCTTGCCAACGCGCGCGATGCCGAAGCCTTCGACCGCGCCGTGGACCTGCGCATCATGCGCATCCGCCGCAAGATCGAGCCCGACCCGACCAAGCCCGCCGTGATTCGCACCATCCGCGGCGGCGGCTATTTGTTCTCGCCGCAGGGCGAGAAGGCGTAGGGGATCCGATCGATCGGCGGCCCAGCTCGGGCGGCCACCCGGGCTGGGCCATTCCTCACGGAACGTGGCCATCCTAACCCGGCGCGCTAATACAAGGGTGGGCAAAGGCGCAACGCGCCGTGCCCGCCATCTCTCACGAATCTCGGAAAGAACCTGGGCACGGCGCGAAGGGCGCCTTTGCCCACCCTGCGGCACTGTGTTTGGAGCCGGACCTGCGTCGTGACGACGGCACTGGGTGCGGCGCGACGTAACGCAAGCCCTGGAAATTCGTTCCTCCCAGTCCAATTCCGCAGGACCGTATTTTCCAAGCCTTGAAATTCCACGCTTTTTTGGTCCTGATGTTTCGTCGCGATTTGAACGACGAAACAATTTAGCGGCGCACGAAACCATTTTCCCCTTTTCGTGCAGACGTCCCGAAACGATGGCTGATTAACACTTTGGCTCAAGGAAACGCCGCTCGGTTGCGGCGCACCGGGGAGCAAAGTCAATGCCGAACGTTATCGCCATCAACGCCCAAGCCAGCCAGAGCATCATCGCTGCCCAGGCGACCTCGGACGACATGCTTCTCGAAAGCATTGCCGACGGCAACCGGACGTCCATGCACATCCTCTATTGCCGGCACAACGTGCGGGTGTACCGCTTCATCCTGCGCATCGTGCGTGACGCGACCACGGCCGAAGATCTGGTCAGCCAGGTGTTCCTGGACGTGTGGCGGACCGCCGGCCAATTCCAGGGCCGCTCGCAGGTCTCGACCTGGCTGCTTTCGATCGCCCGCTTCAAGGCGCTGACCGCGATGCGCCAGCGCCGCTTCGAGGACATCGACCAGGAGGACGTGCGCCAGATCCCCGACGATTGCGACACGCCCGAGACCTCGCTCGACCGCAGCGACACCAGCGCGATCCTGCGCGCCTGCGTCCAGAAGCTGTCGCCGGCGCATCGCGAGATCATCAACCTCGTCTACTACCATGAGAAGTCGGTGGAGGAGGTCGGACAGATCATCGGCATCCCGCAGAGCACGGTAAAGACGCGGATGTTCTACGCCCGCAAGCAACTGGCCGATTTGCTTAAGACTTGCGGCGTCGACCGTTTCGCGGCCTAAGCCAAGCGATTTCAATGGGATAGGGGCGGATTTCCGGCCCCGTCCCGGGGCACGAAAGCGTTACCGCCGACGAAACAAATGAAACAAAGCAGAACATCAGGCGGAAAAACTTCGTCCCTATAAAGCTCGCATACGGTTTCGTTAAACCCTCCCAAGACCTAAAACGACCCGGACGGGATGCCCCCCTCCGGGTCGTTTTATATTTGGGCGGGTGGGTAGCGGCCAAGCCGTCACGACCGCGTGACAGCGCGTAACGACCGGCTCCTCCGTCCCGAACTGCCCTCGTGACCTCCATCACGAGTGCCCCATGCTTGAGCTTCTGTTCGCTGTCCTCGCCGGCATCCTCACCATCGCCGCTCCCTGCACGCTGCCGATGCTGCCGATCCTGCTTGGCGCCTCGATCGGGCATTCCTCGCGGGCGCGGCCTGCGATGATCGCGCTTGGCTTCGTCGTCTCGTTCTCCGCGGTCGCGCTATTGCTCGGTGCGCTGACAAGACTGTTCGATTTCGATCCGAATGTGCTGCGCGAGGCGGCTTCTATCCTGCTGCTCGGCTTTGGCCTCTTGATGCTGTGGCCGGCGCCGTTCGAATGGCTGTCGATCCGGCTCAATGGCTGGCTCAATCTCGGCGCCGCCGGCGGTGCCCCGCGCGAGGGTGCGCTTGGCGGGCTCCTGCTCGGCACCACGCTCGGCCTGGTCTGGACGCCCTGCGCCGGCCCGGTGCTCGGCTCGATCCTGACCTTGGTTGCGACCTCCAGGAATCTGGCCTGGGCCGGGACGCTGCTGGTTGCCTATGCGATCGGCGCGGCGACCCCGATGCTGGCGATCGCCTATGGCGGACAGGCCGCGACCACGCGCGTGCGCAGCCTGTCGCGCATCTCGCCGCGGCTGCAGCAGGGGTTTGGCGTGATCGTGATCGCCTTCGCGCTCGCCGCCTACTTCCAATACGACACGCTGATCGTGGCCTGGCTCACCGGCTTCTATCCCACCGGCCAGATCGGCCTGTGATCCCTCACCTCAAACGGAGAACATGACCATGACTTTCAAGCTGCTCGCCGTCTCCGCCGCCCTGATCGGCCTCACTGTGACCGGCGCCGTCATCCCCGGCATTTGCGACGAGGCCATGCAAGCAGCGCCGGTCAAGGTCGCGGCCGCAAGCCAGGCGGTGAGCGCGCCTGATTTCACCGGCATCAGCAACTGGTTCAACTCCAAGCCGCTTCATGTCGCCGATCTCCGCGGCAAGGTCGTGCTGGTCGACTTCTGGACCTATGGCTGCGTCAACTGCGTCAACACGCTGCCGCACGTCACCGAGCTCTATGCCAAGTACAAGGACCAGGGTCTCGTCGTGGTCGGCGTGCATACGCCGGAATTCCCGTTCGAGCGCTCGGCCTCCAACCTGCAGGCGGCGCTGAAGCGTCACGGCATCACCTATCCGGTGGCGCAGGACAATGACTCCAAGACCTGGAACGCCTACAGCAACCAATATTGGCCGGCACAATACATCATCGACCAGAGCGGCAAGATCGTGTTCCAGCATGAAGGCGAAGGCCGCTACGACGAGATCGACCGCACCGTGGCAAAGCTGCTGAACGCCAGCAGCTAGGCCGATCTGCGGCGGCTGAAGCGCGATGAAGATCATCGCGCTTCAGGTTGTTGTTCCGGATCATGCTGTTGCGTTGCTGCTTGACTCCACGGACCGGTCCGTGGAGTTTCGCGCGCGACGCAATCAGCCGCCGCAATGAACGACGCGACCACCAGCAACGACATCCGCCTTCGCGAAGGCTCCTCGATCGCGCAGCGGCTGGTCGTCGCCGGCTCAGCGGCGGCTGTTGCGCTGTGCTTCACGCCGGGGCTGTTCACCCATGATGCCTTTGAGGTGATCATCTCCGTGGTCGCGCTGCTGGCGGGCACCGCGTTTGTCGGTGTCGTCATGCTGACGCCGGCGGTGGTGTGGATCATCACCCCTGACGAGATCCTGATCGGACGGCAGCGTCCGTTCGGGAAGCTCCAGACCAGGGTCGTCGCGAAAGACGAGATCACCGGGCTTCAGGTTCCCGGCAGCAAGACCGCCAAGGCCCGATTTCAACTGGCCTTCACGCTGGCCTCGGGCGAGCGCCTGACCTCCCCGCCGCTGTCCGACGTCACGCATGTTCATGACACCGTGGCGCGGATTGCGGCGCAGTTCGGCGTCCCCGATGTCAAGGCGCCCCTCAACCCGCTCGATGCCAGCAATCCCGAGATGCGGCTTGGCGAACCCGTCGAGCCGTTTTCCCAAAGAGACATCCGAATCGCGGCCGTGATCGCCGTCGCGGTGAGTGCCGCGCCCTACGCCTACAAGCTCTGGCGGGGTTTGCCGCCCAACTGGATCGACTTCATGCTGCTGCCGCTTGGCGTGGTCGCGGCGTTCGCAGTCACCAGATTTGCCAATCTCGTCACGGGCGCCTTCTGGATTGTCCGCGAGGGCGACATCCGCGTCGAACGCCTCTGGGGCAACGGCGAGCCGCGCGCGGACCATATCGCGGGGCACGACGTCAAGACCATCACGGTCGAACGCCGCGGCCGGTCCGAGGATGAGCACTGCATCGTGGTGATCCGCCTGCACTCCGGGCGACGCTTTCGCAGTCCCCGCATCGGCTCGCGCAACGAGGCGCGGGCCGTCGGCGCCGAGATCGTGCGGCGGCTCGGGATCGGGGCGGGGGCGAATCGGATTTAGTGATCGATGAGATGAGACTCCACTAGCGTCCCCGACGTTCCCTCCCCCACAAGGGGGGAGGGAACGGAGAGGGCGAGGCACGTCATCCGCGGGGGTGAGGTCACGTACTGCTTTTCGCGCCAACCCACCCTGTTCATGGTGTTGATCTACGTCAAAAAACCAAAGCATTCTCGTGACATACGAAATGGGCGCGCCTTGAACTTGCCACGAAGCTGCCCCTGAGTTCAGATGCAACCTGACGATTTGCGCTGTGGCAGCGGGGAGAGCTTGAAATGACGGATTTTCGTCGCCTGACCGGGACATTGCTGGCTGCGATGGGCCTGATCCTGTCCGCGCCGCAGGCTTTCGCCCAGCAGCCTGATCGCGGCGACGAGCCGGGCCTGATCGCCGACGACAGCTACGAGCTGGATCCGGAATGGCAGAAGCAGGTTGTGTACTACCGCACCACCGAAGCGCCGGGCACCATCATCATCTCGACCGCCGAGCGGCACCTTTATCTGATCCAGCCGGGCGGGCGCGCGATCCGCTACGGCATCGGCGTTGGCCGCGACGGCTTCCAGTGGCAGGGCCTGGTGCAGATCACGAACAAGAAGGAATGGCCGGACTGGACGCCGCCGCCGGAGATGATCCAGCGCCAGCCTTATCTGCCGCGCTTCATGGCCGGCGGCCCCGGCAACCCTTTAGGGGCCCGCGCCATGTATCTGGGCACCACGGTCTACCGCATCCACGGCACCAACCGGCCTGACACGATCGGCACCAAGGTCTCCTCGGGCTGCTTCCGCCTGGTCAACAACGACGTCGCCGATCTCTATGATCGCGTTCCTGTCGGGACCAAGGTGGTCATCCGGCAGAAGCCCGAACTCTAGGCCCGTCCTTCGAGCATGATCCCTTGGAATTTCCCTGGAATTTCCTTGGGATCATGCTTCCCGCCTCTTCCAAATTTCCTTGTCCCGATTTTTCGAGAGAGCAACATGATGCGCACATTTCGAGGCGGCCTGCTGATCGGTCTCGCGGTCGCCGTGCTGGTCGCCGCCTTGGCCATCACCTACGAATTCTACGACACCCGCACCCTGAAGCGCACCGTGCGCCGCGGCGAGGTGCTGTGCGGCGTCAACAAGGGCCTGCCGGGCTTCTCGATCCCCGACGACAAGGGCAACTGGACCGGCTTTGACGTCGATTTCTGCCGCGCGGTGGCGTCGGCGATCTTCGACGATCCGAGCAAGGCGAAGTTCATCCCGCTCGATGCCAGCGAGCGCTTCAAGGAATTGCAGAGCCGCAAGGTCGACATCCTCTCGCGCAACTCGACCTGGAGCATGTCGCGCGAGCTCGAATATGATCTGTATTTCCCGGCCGTCGCCTATTACGACGGCGAAGGCTTCATGGTGCCGCGCTCGCGCAACAAGGAGACCTCGCTCGACCTCGCCGACAGCAAGGTCTGCGTGCAATCCGGCACCACCACGCTGCTCAACCTCGCCGACTACTTCAAGGCCAACAACATGAAGTATGAGCTGGTGAAGTTCGACAAGCTGGAAGACGTGGTGAAGGCCTACGATACCGGCAAGTGCGACACGCTCACCGCCGATGTCTCCCAGCTCTATGCGCTCAGGCTGAACCTGTCCAAGCCCGGCGATCACATGATCCTGCCCGACATGATCTCCAAGGAGCCGCTCGCCCCCGTCGTGCGCCAGCGCGACGACGACTGGATGATGATCGTGAAGTGGACGCTCTACGCGATGATCAACGCCGAGGAGCTCGGCGTCACCTCGCAGAACATCGACGAAGCGCTGAAATCGAAGAAGCCTGAGGTGATGCGCCTCGTCGGCACCGAAGGCAATTACGGCGAGCAGCTTGGCCTGACCAAGGACTGGGCCGTGCGCATCATCCGCCATGTCGGCAATTACGGCGAAATGTACGAGCGCAACATCGGCGAGAAGTCGCAGCTGAAGATCCCGCGCGGCATGAACCAGCTGTGGAATGTCGGCGGCGTGCAATATGCGCCGCCGATGCGGTGAGGGCTCTCTGGCGACACCTCGTAGGGTGGGTTAGCCCTGCAATTGCGCGAGGCGCAGTTGCAGGGCGTAACCCACAATGCTTCCGCGTTCGCCGAACGAAGTTGGTGGGTTACGCGCTGCAGATGCGCTTTGCGCTTCTGCAGCGCTAACCCACCCTACGAGAGCTGAAGCGACGAAGCATCCAGACTGTCTCCACGGAACGATTCTGGGTTGATTCGCTGCGCTCGCAATGACGAGCTTGGGGCAAGCGCTCTCCACACTCTCAACTGTCATCGCCCGGCTCGACCGGGCGATCCAGTACTCCGAGACGTGAGTTGTATGCGGATAGGCCGCGGCGTACTGGATCGCCCGCCTTCGCGGGCGATGACACCGAGTATGGCGTGACGGCCCGCCTCAATACCCCCGCGCGCGCGCCAACTGCTCGGTGTGGTAGTTTGAATCGCCGAACAATTCCTCGCACACACGTGCGCGCTTCATGAAGAAGCCGATGTCGAACTGGTCGGTCATGCCCATGCCGCCATGCATCTGCACGCCCTCCTGCACCGCGCGAGTGGCGGTGGTGCCAGCGCGGGCCTTGGCGACCGCAACGCTTGATGCAGCCTTCGCCACATCGGCATCCAAGGCCTGCAGCGCCTTCATGGTGGCGGCGCGGGTGATCTCGATGTCGACATAAAGCTCGGCGGCGCGGTGCTGCAGTGCCTGGAATTCGCCGATCAGCTTGCCGAACTGTTTTCGGCTCTTGAGATACTCGACGGTGCGGCCAAAGACCTCGTCGCTGAGGCCCACCATTTCGGCGGCGACCGCGCCGCGGCCGATATCGAGCACACCGTCGAGCAGGCCGGCCGCCTGGTCGACCTCGCCGAGCACGCTGTCGGCGTTGACGTCGACATTGGCGAGCTCGATCCGCGCCGCATTGTGTGCGTCGACCATGATGGTGCGCTCGATCGACACGCCCTTGGCCTTGGGATTGACCAGGAACAGCGTCAGGCCGTCGCGCTCACCGGCCGAGCCCGCAGTGCGCGCGGCGACGATGAAGAGATCGGCGACGTGGCCGTCGACCACCAGCGCCTTGGCGCCGGACAATTTAAAGCCGTTGCCGGCGCGCACGGCCTGCAAGGCGGTGTGGAGCGGGCGGTGCTTTGCGCCTTCGTCGATGGCGAGCGTCGCCAGCAGCGAGCCGTTGGAAATCCTCGGCAAGAACTCCGCCTTCTGCGCGGCATTGCCGCCGCGGTTCAACGCAGATGCTGCGACCACGGACGTGGCGAGGAAAGGCGACGGCATCAAGGTGCGGCCGATTTCCTCCATGACCACGCCGGCCTCCATGAAGCCGAGGCCGCTGCCGCCGAACTCTTCCGGCACTAGCAGGCCGGCAAAGCCCATCTCGGCGAAGGACTGCCAGAGCTCCTTGGAGAAGCCGGTGGGATCCTTGCTGTCGCGCAGGTGCCGCAGATGCGACACCGGCGCCTTGTCGCTGATCAGCCCGCGCGCGGAGTCGCGGAGCATTGATTGTTCTTCGGTGAGGACGAGGGCCATGGGTGTGTTTCCGATTCGAGATCTGTTTTGGTTCGGCAGTCCGGGATGACCCGAAGGGCCAGGCCCGGAATCCATCACGCGGCATTTCCGCGGTGAGATGGATTCCGGGCTCGCGCTACGCGCGCCCCGGAATGACGCATGGTGAGTGCGCGGCTCACGCCCCCGGCAGATCCAGGATGCGCTTGGCGACGATGCCGAGCATGACCTCGCTCGTGCCGCCCTCGATCGAGTTGGCCTTGGTGCGCAGCCAGGCGCGTGGGCGGGCGCCATGCTTGGAGCGTTCGCTCTCCCATTCCAGCGCGTCGATGCCGCCGGCCGACATCAGGATCTCGTAGCGGCGCTTGTTGAGCTCGGTGCCGTAATATTTCATCGCCGACGAGAACGCCGGATGCGCCTGGCCGGCCTTGGCGAGATCGACCGCGCGCTCGGCGCAGGCGGCGAGCGCGGCTTCGTCGACGTCGAAGCTCGCGATCTGGCCGCGCAGCATCGCATCGTCGAGCCGCCCCAGCGCATCGGTGCCGACGGAATCGGCCGCGATCTGGCCGAGCGGACGGCCGACGCCGCGCTCGCCCATCCCCGAGATCATCGCGCGCTCGTGCTGCAGCAGATATTTGGCGACGTCCCAGCCGCGGTTGATCTGGCCCACCACATGCGATTTCGGCACGCGGACATTGTCGAAAAAGGTCTCGCAGAACGGCGAATAGCCCGAGATCAGCAGGATCGGCTTGGTCGAGACGCCCTTCGAGGTCATGTCGAACAGGATGAAGCTGATGCCGTCGTGCTTCTTCGCCGCGGGATCGGTGCGCACGAGGCAGAAGATCCAGTCCGCGTAGTTCGCGTAGGACGTCCAGATCTTCTGGCCGTTGATGATGAAGTCGTCGCCATCGCTCTCGGCGCGGGTCTGCAGCGAGGCAAGGTCGGAGCCGGCGTTCGGCTCGGAATAGCCCTGGCACCAGCGGATCAGGCCCGCGGCGATCTTCGGCAGATGCTCTTTCTTCTGCGCCTCGTTACCGTATTTCAGCAACGCCGGTCCGAGCATCCAGATGCCGAAGCTCGACAGCGGCGGGCGCGCGCCGATCCGGGCCATCTCGGAGCGCAGCACCTTGTGCTCGCCAGCACTCAAGCCCCCACCGCCATATTCCCTGGGCCAATCCGGCACGGTCCAGCCCTTGTCGCGCATGCGCTCGAACCAGACGCGCTGCGGCTCGGAGGAGAATTTTGCGTTGCGCCCGCCCCAGAACACGTCGGCGTCCGAGGTTGCAGGCTTGCGCATTTCCGGCGGGCAATTGGCCTCGAGCCAGGCACGCGTCTCGCTGCGGAATTTTTCGAGATCGGCGCTCTCAATTTCGCTGGTTTTGGAGTCAGTCATTGGTCGTTTCCATCAATGCAAACCTTGTTGAGCGCGACTCTGGGCCAAGCCCTCGCGGAATTCAACCACTTCCGCAGGGCGTTGTCGGCTATAGTCGTGGCGCGATGGTGCTTGAAAACAAAGAGGAAACGAGAATGCGCCTAAAGCTTCTTTCGCCTGGCGAAATGAACGAGAGCCAGCGCCAGACTTATGACGAGTCGATTGCCGGCAAACGCGGCAAGCCGCCGGCGCCGATGATGGCCTGGCTGAACAGCCCGGACATGGCCCGTCACGCCACGCGGCTCGGCGAGGTGCTGCGCTACGACACCATCTTCCCGGCAAGACTTTCGGAGATCGCGATCCTGGTGACGGCGCGGCACTGGACCGCGCATTACGAATGGTATGCGCATAAGCGCCTTGCGCTTGCTGGCGGCATGAAGGTGGACATCATCGACGCGATCCGCGATCGCCGCACGCCCGAGTTCGACGACCCCAAGGGAAAGATGATCTACGATCTCGCGAAGTCGCTGCATGAGGGGCACGGTGTCGAGAAGGGGCTCTATGACGAGGCCGTTAAGCTGCTCAGCGAACGCGGTGTCGTCGAGGTGATCGGGCTGTGCGGCTATTACACGATGGTGTCGATGACGCTGAACACGTTTGAGTTCGAGCTGCCGGAGGGCGAGGTGCCGGAGCTGACTTAAGCCTCGCATTTGGAAACGCTGGGTTTCGGGATCAGCCAGTGGCGCTGTGCCGAACCCCGGCTTAAGTGAGGTTTAGACACGGAGCAGCCACATGTCGCAAACACCACCCGTCCCCGCCGGCACGCGCATCGGCCACGTCCATCTCAAGGTTGCCGATCTCGATCGTGCGCTCGGTTTCTATTGCGGCGTGCTCGGCTTCGAGCTGATGCAGCGCATGGGCTCGGGTGCCGCCTTCATCTCGGCCGGCGGCTATCATCACCATATCGGGCTCAACACCTGGGAAAGCAAGGGCGGCTCGCCGCCGCCACCGGGCACCACCGGGCTGTTTCACACCGCGATCCTCTATCCGACGCGCCCGGCGCTGGCCGATGCGCTGCATCGGGTGCTGACAGCAGGCATTGCGCTGGATGGCGCCAGCGACCATGGCGTGAGCGAGGCGCTGTATTTGCGCGATCCTGACCAGAACGGCGTCGAGCTGTATTGGGACAAGCCGCGCGAGCAGTGGCCGTTGGGGCCGGATGGCAAGCTCGCGATGTTTACCAAGCGGCTGGATGTGGAGGCGTTGTTGAGGCAGCGCGAGGCGTAGTCTTGGGTGGACTAGCCGAAGGCGTAATCCACCAACTTTCTTCCGCATTTGCTGAAGCATGGTGGGTTACGCCGAGCAGATGCGCTTCGCGCATCTGCAGGGCTAACCCACCCTACGCAGCTTTCGTGTGGCTCGCGCCACGCACCATGATCAGCGCCGCCGCCACCAGCTCCAGCGCGATGCAGAGATAGAACGGCAGCGAATAGCCGCCGGACCAATCGCGCAAGAAGCCGACGACGCCGGGGCCGAAGGCATAGGTCACCTGGTTGATCGCGGTGTTGAGGCTGATCAGCACGCCGAACGCGGCGCTATCGAACTCCTGCTGCACGATCAGCGACGGCAGCGTGATGAGATTGCCGACCGAGAAGCCGAACACCGCGCAGGCCGCGATCAGCACATAGTCGTTGTCCATGACGATGACGACGCACAGCGCCGCCGCCTGGCTCAGGAACGACAGCGCCGAGGCGAGGCGCTGGTTGAGCCGGTCGATCACCATCGAGAACAGGACACGGCCGACCACCGCCATCGCGGTCAGCACCGCGACCGCGACAGCGGCGCGCTCGCGTCCGATCACGGGATCGAGAAACGAGATCAGGTGCACGATGAAGCCGACCTGCGCGAACAGCACCAGTGCGAACGCAATCGTCACCGTGAGGAAACCGACATCACGCAGTGCCTGCTTGCGGATCTCTGTCGATGATTGCGGCTTTGTCTTTGCCGCCGCTTTCCAGCCGTGAAGATCCGGCGGCTGGCCGACGACCAGCAAGATCACGGGAACCAGCAGCACCAGCATCGCGCCCGATGTCGCGAACATGGCGTTCGCAAACCCGATATGGCTGATCATCACCACCAGCAGCGGCACGCCGACGATGCCGCCAAAACTGGCGCCGTTGAGCGCGAGGCTGATCGCCATGCCGCGCTTGTGGTCGAACCAGAGGCTGATCGTGTTGGTGATCATGGCCAGACTCGTGCCGGCCCAGCCGAAGGCGAGCACGGCATCGGCAAGCCAAAGCTGCCAGGGCTCGCGCACCGCGCCGATCGCCACGCCAGCTGCCGCCATCGCCAGCGTGCCTGATATCAGAGAGGGGCGCGGACCATATTTTCGGACGGCTTCGCCGACAAAGACGACCAGCAGCGCACTGAACAGATAGAAGAACGTGGTGCCTGATGAGATCAGCGAGGCCGGCCAGCCCCGCGCGCGCTGAAGCTCGGCGACATAGACGCTCTGGCCGTAGAAGCCGAGGCCCCAGCCGAAGGTCGCGAGCAGGAAGCAGACCGCGACGATGCGCCAGCCTTCGTAGCGGAGCGAGGATTCATCGTAGGGAGCTGTGTGCTGGGGATTATCTAGCATGCTGCTTACTCCGTCATGCCCGGGCATAGCCGTCTGAAGGACGGCGTCGCTTCCGCTCGCCTATGTCCCGGGCATCCACGTTCTTCGATCCGCGCGTCCAAGACGTGGATGGCCGGGACAAGCCCGGCCATGACGCATCATCTAGTAAATCGTCTCCAGAAATCACTTCGACCGCGATCGAAGTATCGAGACTGCTGACAAGCTCCTGCCAGTTAGATCGCGTCCGGGAACTCACCCATCGCCGCTTCCAGCCGCGCCTTGCGACGGCGGGCCCAGGACGCCAGCGAGAGCGCGACAAGACCGAGCGCGACAGGCGGGAACACCACCATGTTCACCGCGGACCAGCCGAAATTCGCGAGCAGCTGGCCCGAGGAGAACGAGCCGACCGCCATCATACCGAACACCAGGAAATCGTTGAAGGCCTGCACCTTGTTGCGCTCTTGCGGGCGGTGCGTTTCCAGCACCAGGGCGGACGCGCCGATGAAGGAGAAATTCCAGCCCACACCGAGCACGAACAGCGTGGCCCAGAAATGCATCGCGGTGATGCCTGATAGCCCGATGGTGGCGGCGCCGGCTTCCAGCAGCAGGCCGGCAGCAACCATCCTGGGTGCGCCGAAGCGGGCGATCAGCGCGCCGGTGAAGAAGCTCGGCCCGTACATGGCGACGATGTGCCATTGGATGCCGAAATTGGAATCCGACACGGACAGCCCGCACATTTTCATGGCTAGCGGCGCCGAGGTCATGACCAGGTTCATCATGGGATAGGCGATGACGCCGCACAGCGCGGCGGCGTTGAAGCGCGGCTGGGTCACGATCGTCAGCAGCGGCCGTCCGCCATGCAGATCGGCCGGCGCGGGCTTGGGCATATCGACGCCGGCGACGATGCCCATCGCGATCAATGCGACCGCGGCCTGGACCAGGAAGCTGAAGGCGAACAGATAGGGCGACCAGACGTCCATGGTCCATTGCACCAGCTGCGGACCGAGCACCCCGGCGAACACGCCGCCCGCCATCACCCATGACACGGCCTTGGGCCGATAGGCCGCGCTGGCGCCGTCGGCCGCGGCGAAGCGATAGGATTGCGCCACCGAGCCGTAGAGGCCGCCGAGAAAGGTTGCCAGACAAAACAGCGCGAACGAGCCGTGCAGGATCGCGTACGAGCCGGTGAGACCGGTGAGCGTGCCGAGGCCGGTGCCGATGATGAAGGCTGCGCGGCGGCCGAAGCGGCGCGAGATCGCGCCTGTCGGCAGCGTGCCGGCGGCAAGTCCCACCACATACATCGAGATCGGTACCGTCGCGAACGACATGTCGGGAGCGAGCGTGGCGCCCACGATCGCACCGGTGGCGAAGATCACGGCCGAATTGGCGCCGGTCAGCGCCTGCGCCGCGGCAAGGCGCACCACATTGGTACGCACGCGGGCATCGTCGGCGGTCTCGTTGGCAGTGGTCACGTCCAGCATTGGCATTCCGCCGAAAAAGCTCGTTGATTCCCGGGCACTATGGAGGGGTGGAAAGGGCCGGGCAACCGGCGCAAACGGGCGCAGGCCATGCCTCTGACGCAATCGGACCAATGATATCCGGCCCGCGCTCTTGACGGCTTGCGCTCGATCAAATCCTATCCGCCGCGATTTTTCGGAGTTCGTTCATGTCCGGCGATGACAGGCCCACGCTTCAAGCTCCCGACGACGATCCCTGGCTCTGGCTGGAGGAGATCGAGGGCGCCCGCGCGCTCGAATTCATCGAGCGGCAGAACCTGGCGACGCTGCAGCAATTCGGCGGCGTGGCGTTCGAACGCGACACCGCCATCCTTGCCGCGATCTACGACCGATCGGACAACATCCCGTATGTCAGCCGCCGCGACGGTTTTCTCTACAATCTCTGGAAGGACGCCGCGAACCCGCGCGGCCTGTGGCGGCGCACCACGCTTGAGGAGTTTCGCAAGGCCGAACCGGCCTGGGAGACCTTGCTCGATATCGATCGGCTTGCCGCGACTGAAGGCGCGGACTGGCTTTTCGGCGGGGCATCCACGCGAGCCGGAAGTGCGCGCGTCATCCTGAGCCTGTCGCGCGGCGGCAGCGATGCCGTCACCTTGCGTGAATTCGATATCGCGACGAAGGAGTTCGTCGCTGACGGTTTCGTCCTGCCGGAGGCCAAGAGCGGCGCCGAATGGGTCGATGCCGACACGCTGCTGCTGTCGAGCGCGCTTGGCGAGGGTATGGCGACCTCATCGGGCTATGCAAGGACCGTGCGGCTGTGGCGGCGCGGGACCAGCGTCGAGCAGGCGCCGGTCGTGTTCGAGACCACCCCCGACCACATGCGGGTGTACAGCTATGTCGACGACACCGTCTCGCCCCAACGCATCTGGTTCATCGACCAGTCCGACTTCTTCAACTTCCGCACCTCGATTGGCAACACATCAGGCGCGACCACAAAACTCGACCTGCCCAGCAACATCTGGATGCAGACCCATGCCGACTGGCTGTCAGTCAAGCCGCGCGAGGCCTGGACGGTCGCGGGACGCAGCTATCAGGCCGACGCGATGCTCGGCATTTCGCTCCCAGCATTCCTTGCCGGCAGTCGCGATTTCACCGTGCTGTTCGAGCCGGGCCCGCGCCGCGCGTTGCAGGGTTTTTCCTGGAGCGGTGGAAAGCTCGTGCTCTCCATCCTCGACGAGTTGCGGCCGTCGTTCGAAATCCGAACGCCGTCGCCGTCGGGCTGGAGCCGCGAGAGGCTGCAAGGGCTTCCCGGCATTGGCGTAGTCGACGTCTGGAGTCTCGATACTCATGAATCCGAGAGCAACGGCGATCTGCTCGCCAATGTGCAGGATCCGCTGACGCCGCCGTCGCTGATGCTGATCGAGCGCGGCGTCGAAAGTCCAGAGGTGCTGAAGCAGGCGCCAAAGATTTTCAACGCGGACGGCCTCGTGGTGACCCAGCACGAGGCGATCTCTGATGACGGCGAGCGCATTCCCTATGTACAGACTGGCCCTGCAGGCGAGACCGGCGATGCGCCTGTTTATATGAGCGCCTATGGCGGCTTCGGTCTCGCCGTGAAGCCGCAGTACAATTCCTCGCTGGGAAAACTCTGGCTGGAGCGCGGCGGCACGACCGTACAGGCGAATTTGCGCGGCGGCGGCGAGTTCGGCACGCGCTGGCACGATGCCGGCCGCTACGCCGGCAAGAAGCTGTCGCACGATGATTTCGCGACCGTGGCCGCCGATCTCGTCCGCCGCGGCGTGACCAATCCGAAGCGCATCGCGGCCCAGGGTGGATCGAACGGCGGCATCCTCATCACCAACATGCTGGTGCGCTACCCCGAGCGTTTCGGCGCACTGTTCTGCACGATTCCCTTGATCGACATGCGCCGCTACACCA
This sequence comes from Bradyrhizobium sp. BR 10261, assembly GCF_019455395.1. NCBI lineage: Bacteria > Pseudomonadati > Pseudomonadota > Alphaproteobacteria > Hyphomicrobiales > Nitrobacteraceae > Bradyrhizobium > Bradyrhizobium sp. BR 10261. The sequence goes on along the minus strand of NZ_JACOFQ010000016.1, from coordinate 16,644 downwards.
AGCTGCTGGCGGGCGCGAGCTGGATCGCGGAATATGGCGACCCCGACAAGCCCCAGGAGTGGGAATGGCTGAAGACCTACTCGGCCTATCATAACGCAAAGCCAGGCCAGCCCTATCCGCCGATCCTGATCGCCACGACGCGGCGCGACGACCGCGTCCATCCCGGCCACGCGCGCAAGATGGCGGCCAAGCTCCAGGCGATGGGCTATGAAGCCTGGTTCTACGAGCCCGCCGCCGGCGGCCACGGCTACGGCAAGGACAACAAGGAGCGCGCCGGCTTCCAGGTGCTGGGGTTTCAGTTCCTGAAGGAGAAGATCGGATGGCGGGATGGCGAGGCCTAACGGCCTCGCTTTATCCCCGCCCGAACACCAGGGTCAGATTGTTCGCCGGCATTTCGATCGTATCGATGAGACGAAGGCCAGCAGCCTTCCCGAGGGCCTCGACGTCGGCGACGTCGCGGACGCCCCATTCGGGATTGCCTTCGCGCAAGGAGGTGTCGAACACGGCGTTGCTCAGCGCCGTATGCTTGCCGTCGCGCTTGAACGGGCCGTAGAGGAACAGCTCGCCGTCGGCGCGTAGATAACGGCCGGCGCCGGCGAACAGGCCCTCGGCCACGGTCCAGGGCGCAATGTGAATGACATTGGCGCAGAACACGGCGGCGAGATCGTTCGGCCCCTGCCCGCTTCGCATTTCCGGGCACCAATCGGGATCGGACAGATCGATCCGCAGGGGGCTGCGGACGTTTGTCAGGCCCGAATGCACGCGCCAGGCCTCGATGCTCTTCACATGGCGCTGGTTGAGGTCGCTCGGCCACCAGACCAGGTCAGGCGTGTGGCGGGCGAAATGGACCACGTGCTGGCCGGTTCCACTGCCGACCTCGACGACGTCGCCCGACCGCCCTTTGAGGTGCTTTTCGAGCGCCGCCCAGAGCGGTTCGTGATTGCGATGGAAGGCCGGTGCATCGAGACGGCCATCGGGCTCGACCCGCCCGCCGTCCCTGCCAAATTCAACGACATATTCAGCCAATTCATGTCCCCGGAAAATGAGAATGCGGTCGAAAACGCGAGCAACGGCAAACACCCGAACAATTTGCCTGATAAAGCCGGCCTGATGAACGATCTATCTCATCAGTTGCAATGCGGAAGATATTAACGGCATTTTGCGGCCTGCATAGTCTTGATTGTCAGGGCATGTCCTTTGTGCTTTTGAACACTATCTTTTGCAGACATGATAAGCCTCGGAACGATGCTTTGACCGCTTTTCCCCGCAAGCCCGCCCTGCTTCTCGCGCTGGCCGTCCTCACAGGCCTCGCCGCGCCGGCGGCGTGGGCGCAGTCCGCGATTGCCGAGGGCCGGAAGCTCGCCTTTGACCGCGGCAAGGGCAATTGCCTGACCTGCCACGTCATCAAGGGCGGCGATCTGCCCGGCACGATCGGCCCAGAGCTGAAGGATCTCAAGGCAAAATACCCTGATCGCAACGAGCTTGTCGCGATCCTGTTCGACGAGACCAAACGCAATCCGCAGACCATGATGCCGCCGTTCGGCCGCAACCGCATCCTGACGGAGCAGGAGATCAACGCGATCGTTGATTTCCTGCAGACGCTGTAACGGCGGCCAAGGAGACTTGAGATGACAACGCATACCGGCCCTCTTCCGACGCGGCGCCTGATCCTGCAGGGCGCTGTTACGGTCGCGCTGATCGGCCTCGGCAATCTGCCGTTTGCCCCCGCGCACGCCGCGGCCAACGACAAATATCCGGAAGAGGCGTTCAAGCTGAAGAACGAGGCGGAGGCGATCAAGGCGCTCTATGGCAGGACCGCCGAGCCGTCCGACAAGGTCAAGCTCGACGCGCCCGAGATCGCCGAGAACGGCGGCGTGGTGCCGATGGCGGTGACGACGACGCTCGACAAGGTCACCTCGATCTCGTTCTTCGTCGCCGAGAATCCGAACGCGCTGGCGGCAAGCTACAAATTCCCTGACGGCACGATCCCGGCTGTCGCCAACCGCCTGAAGATGGCGAAGACCAGCAACGTGACCGCGATCGTGGAAGCCGACGGCAAGCTGTACAGCGCGACCAAGGAAGTGAAGGTCACCGTCGGCGGCTGCGGCGGCTAAAGGAGATCAGAGATGGCATCCAGCATTCGCGTCCGCGCGACATCCAATGGCGATATCACCGAGGTGCAGACGTTGATCCAGCACCCCATGGACACCGGCCTCGTCAAGGATTCCAAGGGTGAGCTGATCCCCGCGCACTACATCCAGGAACTGAAGTTCGCTTGTAACGGCAAGGACGTCTTCGTCGCCAATTGGGGCACCGCGATCTCCAAGGATCCCTATGTGAAGTTCAGCTTCAAGGGTGCCAAGAAGGGCGATGACCTCACGATCTCCTGGACCGATAACAAGGGCGGCTCGGACCAGACCACCGCGAAGATCGCGTGATGAAAGCCGGCTCGGCCCTCCTGCTGTCCTCGTTGAGCGCCGCGCTCGTCGCGCTGGCGCTCACCTCTGTGCGCGTGATCGCAGCCGACAAGGTCGACCCTGTCACTGATGCCAAGGCGTTCCAGAACTACTTCTTCCAGAAGTTTCCTGATGTGAAGCACGAGGATTTCGCCAACGGTCCTTATTCCATGAACGAGGACATGAAGCGGCAGTGGCGGGAGAAGGAGGAATTTCCGCCTTACGAATTCGCGCTCGATGCCGGCAAGGAGATGTTTGCAACCCCCTTCAAGAACGGCAAGACCTATGCCGACTGCTTCCCGAACGGCGGCATCGGCATTCGCCAGAACTATCCATATTTCGACACCAGGGAAGGCAAGGTCGTTACACTGGAGCTGGCGCTCAACCGCTGCCGCGAGGCCAATGGCGAGCAACCTTACTCCTACGTCAAGGACGAGATGGCTTCGCTCACGGCGTACATGGCCTTCACCTCGCGCGGCAAGCCGATGGACATCAAGATTCCCGATGATCCGCGCGCGTTGGAGGCGTTCGAGAACGGCAAGCGCTATTTCTACACCCGCCGCGGCCAGCTGAACTTCTCCTGCGCGAGCTGCCACGTGCAGAGCCCAGGCGAACGCATCCGCGCCGAGGTTCTGGCGCCGGCGCTCGGCATCCTGAATGCGCTGCCGATCTACCGCTCCGAATGGGGCGGCATGGGCACGACCAGCCGCCGCTTCATCACCTGCAACAGCCAGACCCGCGCGGTTCCGCTCGAGCCGCAGGCGGATGAATATCGCGACGTCGAATATTTCCTCTCCTACGTCGCCAACGGCCTGCCGATTTCAGGCCCGGGAGCGCGGCCATGAAGCGGACACTTCCCCTCGCCATGTTGCTGGCCTTGAGCCTCGCGCCATCGGCCCGCGCGGCAAGCGAGGCAGACTACAAGGCGGCTTATGCTGCCGCGGAGGCTGCGTCCAAGGAGGCCGCCGGCATGCGCAACCAATGGACCACGACCGTCGCAACGCTGGCCGCCGCCAAGAAGGCGGGCGACAGCGGCGATTTCGACGGCGCTGTGGCTGCAGCCAAGGAGGCTGAGGCGCTCGCGAAAGCGTCAATCTTCCAGGCAACCTCTGAAAAAGAAGCCTGGAAAGCGACCCAAATCCGCTAAACTGACTATTGTTTGAGCATGATCTTGTTGGAAAACCGCGACACACTTTTCCGGATCATGCTCGCGGAACTGCCGAGAACCGGCGCGGAGAATGGGTGATGGCGATCCGCCGCCGCGAATTCCTGAAGAGTTCGGCAATTGCTGCCGCATCGCTCAGCCTGCCGCGGCTTGCGCGTGGCGCTGAAGCCGCCAGCATTTACGACATCGAGCGCTTCGGCAATGCGCGGATCCTGCACACCACCGACACGCATGCGCAGCTCAATCCGGTCTTTTTCCGCGAGCCCAGCGTCAATATCGGCATTGGCGAGATGGCGGGGCGACCGCCGCATCTGGTCGGCCGCGCGTTCCTGGAGCATTTCGGAATCCGGCCCGACAGCGCGGATGCCTATGCCTTCACCTCCGTCGAGTTCGAGAAATCCGCCGGCCGGTTCGGCAAGCTCGGGGGCTTTGCTCATCTGAAGACACTAATCGACCGCTTGCGCAACGATGTCGGCGACAAGCGCGCCATGCTGGTCGACGGCGGCGATCTCTGGCAGGGCACCGGCCTTGCCAACATCATGCAGGGCCGCGACATGGTCGAGGTCGCCAATCTGCTCGGCATCGAGGCGATGACCGGGCATTGGGAGTTCACCTATGGCGAGCAGACGCTGCGCGACAATCTCGAGCACTTCAAGGGCGAGTTTCTGGCGCAGAACGTTTTCCTGACCGAGGAAGCCGCGTTCAACGACGCCCCGGCCTTCGACAAGGCGACAGGGCGCGTGTTCAAGCCATCCATCATCAAGGAGCTCGGCGGCTACCGCGTCGCCGTCATCGGCCAGGCTTTTCCTTACGTGCCGATCGCGCATCCCAAGCGGTTCACGCCGGACTGGACCTTTGGCATCCGCGAGGAAGAGCTGCAGAAGCATGTCGATGCCTTGCGCGGCGCCGACAAGGTCGATGCGGTGATCCTGCTCTCGCACAACGGCATGGATGTCGACCTCAAGCTCGCAAGCCGCGTCACCGGTATCGACGTCATTCTCGGCGGACACACCCATGACGCGGTGCCGCAGCCGATCCCGGTGAAGAACGCCAGCGGCACGACGCTCGTCACCAATGCCGGCTCCAACGGAAAATTTCTTGCCGTGCTCGATCTCGCGCTCGACAAGGGCAAGGTCGGCGACGTCAGATATCATCTGCTGCCGGTTTATTCCGAGCTATTGAAGCCCGATCCTGCCATGGCCGAGCTGATCGGCAAGCTGCGCGCGCCGCATGCCACCGACTGGTCGGACAAGCTCGCAACGCCGGACCGGCTGCTCTATCGCCGCGACAATTTCGCCGGTTCCGTCGACGAGCTGATCTGCACTGCGCTACGCACCGAGCTCGATGCCGAGATCGCGCTGTCGCCGGGCTTCCGCTGGGGCGTCACCGCGTTGTCCGGCCAGCCGATCACGATGGAAGACGTGCTCGCGGAGACTGCGATCAGCTATCCCGAGACCTATGTGCAGGAGATGACGGGCGCCGAGATCAAGGACGTGCTGGAAGACATCTGCGACAATCTCTTCAACGCCGATCCCTATCATCAGCAGGGTGGCGACATGGTGCGCGCCGGCGGGCTCAGCTACGCCTGCAGCCCGACCAACACGATCGGCAGCCGCATCTCCGAGTTGAAGCTCGATAATGGCAGGGCGATCAGCGCCAGCCATCGCTACAAGGTTGCGGGCTGGGCCTCGGTCAACGGCCAGCAGGGCGCGGCGGTGTGGGACGTGCTGGCCAAATATCTGCGCTCGGGCCGAATGTTTCAGGAGCGGCTCGGCCGAGGTGTCACGCTGAAGGGCGTCGAAGGCAACCCGGGCATTGCAGGGTAGGGATGGCTGCAGGCCGCCTCGTGGCACGTCGCGCGCCATACCCAGCGTCATTCCCCGCGGAGGCGGGGAATCCAGTACGCCGAGGCCCATCGACTCTATCACTGCTGTCACGGAATACTGGATCGCCCGCCTTCGCGGACGATGACACCGGTGGGTGGGTACCCAATCCCATCACGCGCCATAAAAATCTTCTAGAATATCTCATTCGGGCAGTGAATTACTTCTCCTCTCACGCCCAGGCGTAGTAGAATCATCGAAACCACTCCACGCCGGGTCCTGCCATGATCTTCCGCCAGCTCTTCGACAGTGTTTCGGGAACCTACAGTTATCTCCTCGCCAGCCGCCTCGGCGGCGAGGCGCTGATCCTCGATCCTGTGCTGGAGAAGGTCGATCGCTACTGCCAGCTGCTGCGCGAGCTCGATCTCAAGCTGGTCAAGGCGGTCGACACCCATCTGCACGCCGACCATGTCACCGGCCTCGGCGAGCTGCGCGACCGCACCCATTGCATGACCGTGATGGGCGACCAGACCAAGGCCGACGTGGTGGCGATGCGGGTTGCCGACGGCGACAAGGTGACCATCGAGGGCCTCTCACTCGACGTGATGTACACGCCCGGCCACACCGACGATTCCTATTCCTATCTGATGGGCGACCGTGTCTTCACCGGCGATACGCTTTTGATCCGCGGCACCGGCCGCACCGATTTCCAGAACGGCTCGTCGCGGGCGCAATATGATTCGATATTCAACCGTCTGCTCAAGTTGCCCGACGAGACGATGGTGTTTCCTGCCCATGACTACAAGGGCGACACCGTCTCCACCATCGGCGAGGAGAGGCGCTACAATCCCAGGCTCCAGGTGCGCTCGGTCGAAGAATATATCGAGCTGATGGCCAATCTGAAGCTGCCCAATCCAAAGATGATGGACGTGGCGGTGCCCGCCAATATGCACGTCGGCCTGCATCAGGAAGAGCTGGAGAAAGAGGGCCGTGCGCTCAGTGCCGTCGAGGCGATCCGCATCCTGCACCGGCCCGACATCCTCTTGGTCGATCTGCGTGAGACCAACGAGCGGATCAAGCACGGCATGCTCGAAGGCGCGCTGCACACGCCCTATCCTGGTATCGAGGAAAGCCTCAAGCCCGGCGGCATGCTGCGCGAGGTTGCAGCCGCGACCGGCCGCCGCGTCGTGTTCTTCTGCGCCTTCGGCGAGCGCTCGGCGATGGCGGTTAAGGCGGCCAAGGAGGCCGGCCTCTCCAACACCGCCCATATCGCCGGCGGCATCGATGCCTGGAAAAAGGCGGGCGGGCCGGTGGTGCACTGACGGTATCGTCGCAGCCTTGCGATAGGTCAGGAGCCGCTTAGATCTTTCGATTAGAAGCGGATGACACATTACCATCCGAGATCAGCCATGGCCAAGTCAGCCAAGCCGAGCGAACCGCCAAAGACAAAGACCGTGGCCGACAAGGTCAGGAAGCCGCGGCCGCCGCGCGACACCGACGACGATTACGAAGACGGCGACATCGCCACGCCAAAGCGCGATCGCTATGGGAATGATGACGAGCCGTTGTGAGGCTTTCCGTCGTCCTGGCAAAAGCCAAGACCCATTACCCCAGGGAGCAGTTTGGCGAAGACGCCCCGCCTCGGTATTGCCACCGAGCACAATCGAGAGATCACGCGGTATGGGTCCTGGCTTTCGCCAGGACGACGATGTGGAGGCATTTCGGGGTCCTTCGCCCGATCCGCACTAGCTGCCATGCGCCTGCGTTCATGGACAAATAACCCGCCTCGCCGATACTTTGCGCCTCGCTTCGGACGCAAAACGGAACTGCAATGGTCGACGTTCTCGCCGCACCGCAACAGAGCAAGGCGGACAGCGCGCTGCGCACGCTGACCGGGATTTCGATCGCGCATTGGGTCAGCCATTTCCATCTGCTGGTCCTGCCGATGCTGTTTCCATTCCTGAAGAGCCAGCTCGGCGTCGGCTATGTCGAGCTCGGCTTCGCGCTGACCGTGTCGGCCGTGGTCTCCGGGCTGACGCAGGCACCGACCGGCTATCTCGTCGACCATTTTGGCGCGCGCAAGATCCTGCTCGCAGGACTGACACTCGGCGGCCTCGCGCTCATCATGCTCGGGCTGCACCTGAGCTACGCATCGCTGATCGCCTGCGCCGTGCTGCTCGGGCTCGCCAACAGCGTCTATCATCCCGCCGACTACGCCATCCTCGCCGAGCACATGGACGAGGCGCGGATGGGCCGCGCGTTCTCGGTCCACACCTTTGCCGGCTATTTTGGTGGCGCCGTCGCGCCGGCGATTGTCGCCGCTCTGATCACGCTGTCCGGCGGCGTCGGTGCGCTGCTCGCTTCCGGCGCGATCGGCGTGCTGGTGGCGCTGCTCCTGGTGGCGATGAGCATTCCCGATGCCGGCGCGCACAAGGCGAAGCCGGAAAACGCCGATGCGCCGCAGCAGGCGGTCATTACGCCGGCGCTGATGACGCTGACCGCGCTGTTCATGCTGCTGAGCCTGTCGGTGGCCGGCATCAACAATTTCGGCGTGGTGGCGCTGATGAGCGGCTACGGCGCAAGCTATTCCGTCGCCAATGTCGCGCTGACGGCGTTTCTCGGCTCGAGCGCCGCGGGCGTGCTCGCGGGCGGTTTCCTCGCCGACCACACCGAGCGCCACGGCTATGTCGCCGCCGCCTGCTTTGCCGCGAATGCCGCCATCGTGCTGCTGATCGCGCTGGTGACGCTGCCGGGCTGGGCCCTCACCGCCACAATGGCGACGGCGGGCGTCCTCTCCGGCGTGATCGCACCGTCGCGGGACATGCTGGTGCGCAATGCCGCTCCTCCCGGGGCCGCGGGCCGCGCCTTCGGCATCGTGTCCACCGGTTTCAATCTCGGCGGCATCGTCTCACCGCTGCTGTTCGGCTGGATCATGGATCAAAGCGCGCCGCACTGGGTGTTCGGGGCGTCGGTGATCTTCATGCTGGCGACGGTGGTGCTGTCGCCGTTTACGGAACGGAAGGCGCAAGCCAGGGCGTAGCTGCAAGCTCAACTGTCGTCCTGGCGAAAGCCAGGACCCATACGCCGCAGCAATCGTTTTTCGAAGACTGGGAGTTACCAGCTTCGCCCCTAACCACTCCCTGTGATTATGGATCCCGGATCTGCGCGCGCTTAGGGCGCGCTTGTCCGGGACGACAGGTGAGATTGAGGCTGACAGCCACCCCTACGTCGGCGAGATCGCACGCTTCAGCGGCGCCGGCTGCGGCGCGGCACCACGCGTCAGCCTCGCCTTTTCCGTGTTCGGCCAGAGCAGCAGCAGGCCGACCACACCGGAGCCGATCATGATCACCGCGTTGATGGTAAATCCGGTCAGGTAGCCGTCGATCGTGCTGCCAGCGCGCTCGATCACCTTGCCCATGACGTAGGGCGCGATGATGCCCGAGAGCGTGTAGAGCGCGCCGTAGATCGCCAGGATGGCGCCGCGCTGCGAAGCCGGGGTGAACTCGCCGAGCATCGGCGGGCAGACGACGTAGATCGCGCCGCAGAGGCCCGCGCCGACCACGAGCAGTGCGATCTGCAGACCCGAGCCCGCGACATGCGGCATCGATGCCAGGATCAGGCCGCCGATGATCAGCGGCACCGAGCCCAGCACGCCGCGCGAGACGCGCGTGGTGTAGCCGCGCACCATCATCACCTGCGAGACCCAGCCGGTCAGAATCACGATGGTGGCGCCGAACACCCAGGGCAGGATCGAGATCCAGCCGGCGTCGCTCTGCGAGAAGCCAAGTCCCTTGACGATGAAGGACGTGAACCACGTGAGTCCCAGCGACAGCGCCCAATAGGCGCCGAAGGTCGCGATCACGCAGCCGAGGAAGGTGCGCGAGGTCAGAAGCTTGATGTAGGGAATTTTCGGCTCACTGACGGCGAGCGTCTGCGTGTCCTCGAGCGGGCCTTCCTTGCCGAGCGCCAGCCAGGCGCAGACCCAGATCAGGCCGACCACGCCGAGCGCTCCGAAGGCATAGTGCCAGGAGTGGTTGACGATGATCCAGTTCAGCGCCGGCACGGCCAGGATGACGCCGAAGGCCGAGCCTTGCGTCAGCACCGCGGTCGGCAGCGCGCGCTTCTCGTCGGGAAACCATTTGTAGATCGCGTGCGTCGCCACGGAAGCCGCAGGACCTTCGCCGGCACCGAGCGCGATGCGGCAGATCAAGAGCGTGGTGAAGCTGACGGCGCCGACCATCGGAAACTGCGCCAGCGCCCAGATCACGGCGAGCGTCAGCAGCACATAGCGCGTCGCTACCCTGTTGACGAGGAAGCCGACTACGATGGCCGAGATCGAGAACAGGAAGAAGAACGAGGAGCCAAGCAGGCCGAACTGCGCAGGCTCGAGCTTCAGGTCGGTCGTGATCGGCACGCCGGCGAGGCCGACGACGATCTTGTCCGCGTAGTTCACCACCATCAAGAGAAAGAGGAGAAAAGTGATGGTCCAGGCGCCCTTCGGCGTTGTGGTGGACGTTTTCCTGTATGTTTCCGTGGACGCCCCTGCCGTCTTGATTGCCGCGAACGGCGTTCCCTGAGCGCTCATCATTCTCCCCGCATGTCTTTTTGTCGGCACGTTTGATTTGGCCGTCTTGAGAGCTAACAACGGCTTGAACGGCAACGCAACCCCGGCATTTCCGCGCCAAGTGTGGTGCCAAGTGTGCTACGCAGCTTGGAGTTAATTCCGTCCGGCGCACAGATCTTGCTCAGCATCCGCAACCTCTCCAAAACCTTCACCTCGGCCGACGAGCCCGTGCATGTGCTGCGCGGCGTCGACCTGGACCTCGCCGCCGGCGAGCGCGTCGCGCTGACAGGCGAATCCGGCAGCGGCAAGAGCACGCTGCTGCATTTGATCGCAGGGCTGGATGCCGCCGATGGCGGCACGATCCGGCTCGAGGACACCGAGGTCACCAGGCTTGCGGACGCCGGCCGCGCCGAGTTGCGCCGCGACCGGATTGGCCTGGTGTTTCAGCAATTCAACCTGATCCCGAGCCTGTCGGTCGCCGACAACCTCGCCTTCCAGGCGCGGATCGCCGGTCGGCATGATGCGGCCTGGACCAGGGAGCTGGTCGAGCGGCTCGGCCTCGGCGGCCTGCTCAAACGTTATCCCGAGCAATTGTCAGGCGGCCAGCAGCAGCGGGTCGCAATCGGCAGGGCGCTGGCGACAAGACCGTCGCTGCTGCTTGCCGACGAGCCGACCGGCAATCTGGATGAAGCCACCGCCGACGAGGTGCTGGCGCTGACGCGCGATCTCGTCGCGCGCACCGGCTGCGGCTTCCTGATGGTGACGCACAGTCTGCATCTGGCCGGCACGCTCGACCGTCACATCGTGCTCCATGCGGGGCGGATCGCATGAAGCGCGCGCTGTGGGTGCTGGCCGTGCTGCTGAGCCATTGGCGCCGGCACGGAATGCAATTCGCGACGCTCCTGATCGGGCTGATCGCGGCGACCGCGCTATGGAGCGGCGTGCAGGCAATCAACCAGCAGGCCCGCAGCGCCTATGACCGCGCGGCAGCGACCTTTGGCGGCGTGCGCACGGCGACATTGGTCGCGCCCGATGCGGCGACGTTCCCGCAAGAGCTTTTCGTCAAGCTTCGCCGCGCGGGCTGGCCGGTCTCGCCGGTGCTGGAAGGCCGGGTTCAGATCAATGGGCGCTCGATCCGGCTGCTCGGCATCGAACCGGTGACGCTGCCTGTTGACGTCGGCAATGCGCCGCGGCTTGGGGCGGCTGATCTCGGCAGCTTCGTGGCCGCGCCCGGGCAGACGCTGGTGGCGCGGGAGACGCTCGCCGATTTGCACGAAGGCGAAGGCGCGGCGCCGTCGACCAGCAGCGGCGCAAGACTGCCGCCGCTGCATGTGCAGCGGCAGCTGGTGCCTGATGTGCTGGTGGTCGACATCGGCGTGGCGCAACGGCTTCTCAACAAGCCGAACCAGGTCTCGCGGCTGCTGATCGGCAAGGCCAGGGGCAAGCCGGCGGCGCTGCAAAGCATCGTCGGCGATCAGTTGCGGTTGATAGAGCCGACCGCGGAGACGGAGCTGGAGCGGCTCACCGACAGTTTCCATCTCAACCTCACCGCTTTCGGCCTGCTGTCGTTCTTCGTCGGCCTCTTCATTGTCAACTCGGCGGTTGGCCTCGCCTTCGAGCAGCGCCTGCCGATGCTGCGCACCTTGCGCGCCTGCGGCGCCTCGGCGCGGCTGGTCAATACCGTGCTGGTGGTCGAGCTGGTGGCGCTGGCGCTGGTCGCCGGCTTGATCGGGCTGGTCTGCGGTTATGTCATCGCGGCGGCCCTGCTGCCCGATGTCGCGGCGTCGCTGCGCGGGCTCTATGGGGCGCAGATTCCGGGGCAGCTCAGCTTGCGGCCCGAGTGGTGGCTCGCAGGTATCGGCATCAGCGTTCTAGGTGCGCTCGTGGCGGCCGCGACCAGCCTGATCAAGGCGATCAGGATGCCGGTGCTGGCGACGGCGCAGCCGCGGGCCTGGCAGCAGCGGCAGCGCCGCTGGCTGATCCTGCAAAGCTGTGCGGCCTGCGCCGTGCTCGCGGTCGCGCTGCTGCTGCTTCATTACGGGCAATCGCTGATCACTGGCTTCGGCGTGCTGGCGGCCCTGATGCTCGGCGCGGCCCTGATCCTGCCGGCCTTCCTGGAGATGCTCCTGCTCGCGGGGCAGCGTCTCGCACGCCGGCCGCTGGCACTGTGGTTCTGGGCGGACAGCAGGCAGCAGCTCTCGGGACTATCACTGGCGCTGATGGCGCTGCTGCTCGCGCTATCAGTCAATGTCGGCGTCTCCACCATGGTGGAAACGTTCAGCCGCACCTTTGTCGGCTGGCTCGATGGGCGGCTTGCGGCCGATGTCTACATCAGCGCCGCCGACAACGCGCAAGGCGCGGCGATCCGCAACTGGCTGAAGGACCGCAGCGAGGTGCAGGCGATCCTGTCCGGCGGGCGCGCGGAGACGCAGGTTCAGGGCCAGCCGGTGGAATTGCTCGGCCTGCCCGATCACCCGCTCTATCGCGAGCGCTGGCCGCTGCTGGAGACCGCGCCGCGCGCCTGGACGCAGCTCGTGCCCGGCAATGCCGCCTTCATCAGCGAGCAGCTGAGCCGCCGCCTCAATATCCGCGTCGGCGATGTCATCGAGGTGCCGGCGCCGGGCGGGGCCTGGGAGCTCGACATCGTCGGCATCTATGCCGATTACGGCAATCCCAAGGCCCAGCTCGCGGTCAACGTCGCCGCGCTGATCCGGCAGTTTCCGCAGACGCCGCAGACGCGGATCGGACTTATCGTTTCACGGGACAACATTCCCGGCTTGATCGCAGCGCTGCAGACGCAATTCGCGCTCGACGACCGCGCTGTTGCCGACCAGGCGACGGTGAAGGCGGAATCGATCCGCATCTTCAACCGCACCTTTGCGGTGACGTCGGCGCTCAATGCCTTCACGCTCGGCGTCGCCGGCATTGCGCTCTTGACCAGCCTCCTGACGCTGGCGAACTCGCGGCTGCCGCAGCTCGCGCCGCTCTGGGCGGTCGGCATCACGCGGCCGCGCCTCGCCGCGATCGAGCTGACCAAGACCCTGGCGGTGGCGCTGTTCACCTCGCTGCTCGCGGTGCCGCTTGGGCTTTTGGTGGCGTGGTGCCTGATTGCGATCGTGAATGTGAAGGCGTTCGGCTGGCGGCTGCCGTTCCATGTGTTTCCGTTGCAACTGGTCGAGCTGGTCGCGGTGGCGCTGGTCGCCTCGCTGCTGGCCGCGCTGCTGCCGGTGTTGCGGCTGGCGCGGATGCAGGCCGCACACCTCGTCAAGGTGTTTGCCAATGAGCGGTGATCGGATTTCTCGGCGAGCTTTCGCCGGCGGCATCGCCACGCTCGCTCTCGGGTATCGCGCCAAGGCGCAAGGCTATGCCGGATTGGGCGAGACCGCCGACGGCTTTGCGAAGGTCACGCCTGGAAAGCTGTTCACCTTCCCCGGAGATCACGGGCCGCATCCGGATTTTCGCATCGAGTGGTGGTATCTGACGGCGAACCTCGTCGACAGCAGCGGCGCGGCCTGCGGGCTGCAATGGACGCTGTTCCGCCAGGCCGCAAGGCCCGGGCCGCAAGGAGAAGGCTGGGCCAACCAGCAGATCTGGATGGCGCATGCCGCCGTGACACGCGCCGACACCCATCGGTTCAGCGAGCTGTTTTCTCGCGGCGGTATCGGGCAGGCGGGCGTCGCGGCAAAGCCGTTCGCGGCGTGGATCGACGATTGGGAGATGAAGGGATCTGATCGGACCGACGATCGCACGCTGTCGCCGGTGACGCTGAAGGCATCAGGCAGCGATTTCAGTTACGCGCTGACGCTGGAGGCCGAGCGCCCGGTCGTGTTGCAGGGCGACGGCGGTTACAGCCGCAAGTCGGAGCGCGGGCAGGCGTCGTACTATTACAGCCAGCCGTTCTACCGCGCGCGCGGCATGCTCATCATCGACGACATCCAGGTCGAGGTCTCGGGCCGGGCCTGGATGGACCGCGAATGGAGCAGCCAGCCGCTCGACACCGATCAGACCGGCTGGGACTGGCTGTCGCTGCATCTGTCCTCCGGCGCCAAGCTGATGCTGTACCGGCTGCGCCAGAAGGACGGCAAGGATCATCCGTTCGGCAACTGGATCAGCGCCAGCGGCGAGACGCAGATGATCGCGGCAGGCGATATCCGGATGACGCCAAAGGCAAATGCGGACGTGGCAGGCCGCAAGCTGCCGGTGGAATGGCAGATCGCAATCCCCTCGCGCTCGTTCTCGATTTCCTGCAAGCCGCTCAATCCGAAGGCTTGGATGGGCACCGGCTTCTCTTATTGGGAAGGACCGATCAGCTTTACCGGCACGCATGATGGCGTTGGCTATCTCGAGCTGACCGGCTATTGAGGCGCGGTCTGTTTAGGGGGATCTCGCAATGTACCGTCTCACCGCCCTCGTCACGCTGCTGGCGCTTGCATTCTATTTCTTCACCTGCATCAATGTCTCGCGGTCGCGGACCAGGACCGGCGTCAAGGTGCCGGCCACGTCGGGTCATCCGGACTTCGAGCGGGCCTTTCGTATCCAGATGAACACGCTGGAATGGATGCCGATCTTCCTGCCGTCGCTATGGCTGTTCGCGATCTATATCAGCGATGCCATTGCGGCCGCGATCGGCGCGATCTGGATCATCGGCCGCATCGCCTATTTCATCGGCTATTCGCAGGCCGCCGCCAAGCGCGGCCCGGGGTTTGCGATCCAGGGCGTGGCAGCCATAGCGCTGTGGGTGGGAGCGTTAGGGGCGGTGGTGATGAGGGTGGTGTAAGGCAACGGCGCCGCCACACATTCAGTGCCGTCCTGGCGAAGACTCACTTCGTCAGCGGGCAGCCGCTGTCCTTGGCGGTGAAGAACGCCTGGTCGCCGGGGACGACGGCGAGCTGCTTGTAATAGTCCCACGGCTTCTTCGATTCCGAGGGCTTCTTGACCTCGAACAGATACATGTCGTGGACCATGCGGCCGTTCTCGAGCACCTTGCCGCCCTGCGCGAAGTCGTCGTCGACCGGCAGCTCCTTCAGCTTCTTGGCGACGGCGTCCGGATCCTTGGTACCGGCGGCCTTCACGGCTTTCAGATAGCTCAGCGTCGCCGAATAGGTGCCGGCGTGGATCATGCTCGGCATCCGCCCGGTGCGCTTGAAGAAGCGTTCGCCGAGATTGCGCGTCCTGTCGTTGAGATCCCAGTAATAGCCCTCGGTCAGCACCAGGCCTTGCGCGGCCTGAAGCCCGAGGCCGTTCACCTCGGCGAGCGTCATCAAGAGGCCGGCGAGCTTTTGGCCGCCGGAGACGATGCCGAATTCGGAGGCCTGCTTGATCGAGTTGGTGGTGTCGAGGCCGGCATTGGCGAGGCCGACGATCTTGGCCTTCGAGCTCTGCGCCTGGAGCAGGAAGGAGGAGAAATCCGAGGAGTTGAGCGGCACGCGCACCGAGCCGAGCACCTTGCCGCCATTGGCGGTGACGATCTCGCTGGTGTCCTTCTCCAGCGCGTAACCGAAGGCGTAATCGGCGGTGAGGAAGAACCAGCTATCGCCGCCGGACTTGGTCAGCGCACCGCCGGTGCCGACAGCGAGCGCGCGGGTGTCATAGGCCCAGTGGAAGCCGTAGGGCTGACAGGCATCGCCGGTAAGACGCGAGGTCGCCGCGCCCACCACGATGTCGATCTTCTTCTTTTCCTTGGAGAGCTCGTGGATCGCGAGCGCGACCGAGGAGGTGGTCAGCTCCGTGATCATGTCGACGTTCTCGACGTCGTACCAGCGCCGTGCGATGGAGGTGGCGAGGTCAGGCTTGTTCTGGTGATCGGCCGTGACGAGCTCGATCTTCTGCCCGAGCACCTCGCCGCCAAAATCCTCGATCGCCATCTTGGCCGCTTCGACCGACCATTTGCCGCCGTAATCGGCGTAGACGCCCGACTGATCGTTGAGAATGCCGATCTTGACGCCTTGCGCGAAGGCGGGCGCGGCCAGCAACAAAGCCGAAATTGCGACAGCGGCCAAAAGTCCTGATTTCATTCGTTGTCTCCCAGCACTGTTCTGTTTTGAAATCGCGCGGAGTGTAGTGAAGAACAACGGGCGTGCCCATGGGGTTTGTGTTGGCCGTTAGTATGGCTTCTGCACCCCCAACACTCGGTGTCGTCCCGGCCCCCGTGCGCAATCGCGCACTAGGCCGGGACGACACTGAGCTTGTGGGTGCACCAATGATCAGAAGGACTACGCCACCACGCCCGTCCCCTTGTCGTTCCGCCCTTCCGCCAGGTTCCGCACCACCACATAGAAGATCGGCGTGAACAGCAGGCCGAACAGCGTGACGCCGATCATGCCGAAGAACACCGCGACGCCGACGGCCTGGCGCATCTCGGAACCTGAACCGGACGAGATCACCAGCGGCAATACGCCGAGGATGAAGGCGAAGGACGTCATCAGGATCGGCCGCAAGCGCAGGCGGCAGGCCTCGATCACGGCCTCCAGCCGCGGCTTGCCTTCCTTCTCGATGTCGCGCGCGAATTCGACGATGAGGATCGCGTTCTTGGCCGCAAGCCCCACCAGCACGACGAAGCCGATCTGGGTGAGGATGTTGACGTCCTGGCCCATGATGCGCACGCCGATGGTGGCAGCGAGCAGGCACATCGGCACG